>CAYHTC010000057.1:0-12324 GCA_964359445.1 uncultured Sediminibacterium sp.
GTAGTATTTGGAATGGATATACCAGGGTTCATCATAATAAATATGATACGATTAAAGTTCGGGTAAAATATTTAGGCATCAATGAAAACATATATCACCATCCATATCCCAAATCAGGACTTTCCATTTACGCGGGGCACCAGGCTGATTAATTGGTACGGATAATAGCAGGTACACCTCCGGGGAATAATTTTTCTTCTGTTTCTTTTTCTCTCCTTGCCTGTACCCGCATGTCTACCGCGATATCAGCCAGTAAACTGGTTAAGGTAACCAGGCTGTTTTGCCGCTCATTCTGCAATCTTATTTCTAATGCCGCCTTAATATTTTTACCATCAAAATTATCAGAAGTGGATATCACGTCTTTAAATGTTTCCCTGGCTGTTTTTATGGAATGATAAAAAACGCCTTCAGGGTCTTTTCCAATACCATTCAATGTGCCGGCAATATCTAAATAGAAAACGGTTGATTTACCTTTGAACTTATGCAAAGCCTCTTCACTAATCACCGCTTTGTTCTTTTTGGATAGGTACTCGTTATAGAATAATGAATCGCTTGCAATCACCAGGTTTTTATCATCCGCCATAATATACAAACCGAATAAAGATACCGGTCTGCCTGCCTTGTAGCTATTTCCCTGTTTCTTTAAGAAACCCCGTTCTACCGCTTTATCCATCAGTTTTATAAAACTGATTTTATCTCCTACCGGCGCCGTCAGTATCATTTTACCGATTGGTTTTTTCCTGATCATACTTTTTTCGTCGGTCTTAAACTGCGGTTCTTTTTGGGTGATGTCAAAGTCTGAAACAACCACCGCAATATCTCCTTTCAGGGATTTATATAAATCCTGGCTGGTTACCCCCGCTTTCTCAAGAAAATTATTGGCCAATCCTTCTATCTCCAGTTGCCTTAACAGTCCGCCAAATATTTCAGGATTGAATGCGGCCAATACAATGGCATTAATATTCCGGGAAGGATAATTTTCTATTAAAGAAAGGTCCACGGCGGGTCCGGTATATTGCTTTAGAACAGATCCCAATAATTCATTGGTATAGCCGGTAGATTTAGCTATAATTCTTCCCTCTTCAAAGCTTAAAGTGGCAGTTACAAAATTGTCTTTAAGCAGCTCTTCCATTTTTGGTAGCTGAAAAGGCAGCATACTTAAACCGGCCAAAGAGCTGTTGGCGCTGGTGAAAACATAGCCATCCGCTTTTTCTTTGAACATAGCGGTAAATATGTCTACAGAAGCTAATGATTCATTTATTTTTTGTGTAAAATACCGGCCAACTTCCCTTTTCATTTCTGCTTCCATATTTATGGGAGCGGGTTGTTTAAACGTCATGGCAACTGTATCATACACAGGTTTTTGCGTATGCCTATACATGGTGGCAATTACCTGTTCGTTATTCCAGGCAATGATAGCGCCATTGCCACTAACCAGGTAACTGTAGTCTTTCTCTTTTTTGATTGCTTTGCCCTTCAATTCATCCTGTAATTGCAGGTAGGATTCAAACAGGCCGGCATCTTTTACAGTGCCCAACAGGCTATAATTACTGGAAACACTATTATCCGGATTTGTTTTTTGAAGCATGAAAACAAAAATCTTACTGTTCCAGTCAATACCTGCATTGTCTTTCAGTTGATAGAACCTTGCTTTGTCTTTGCTATCGAGCGAATCATGCTTAAATACCCGCTGGAGTATGGTATCAATACTGATGCCTCCTTTTTGTAATTTGTCTTTCATTAGCTGCGGGTTGAGCGACAGCACAAAACCGGCTTCTTTCGGAATATACCTGGCCTCTTTGGGGGTACTGTTTTTACAGGAAGACAAGGTTATCATGGTTAACCCTATCAAAACCGAAAGGCGTAGAATCTGCTTCATAACCTGGGTATGATTTTAAGTAAGTGTAAAGGTATACATTGCCTTTGATTTCATTATTGATAGGGTGTTTTAACGCAAAATTGACTGATAAATGGCTTCCTGGATGTTTGGACGCACGTTCAACTGGCTTAATTTATTGTTGTTACGTGTTGGGGTAACCCTGTTCGACAGAAAAATATAGACCAGTTTATATTGCGGGTCAACCCAAACGCAGGTGCCTGTAAAACCGGTATGTCCAAATGTTTCGGGCGACACACTGCGGGATGGGTAAGGGTCTTTACGGGTGGCATTGTCTTTCTCCGGTTTATCAAATCCAAACCCTCTCCTGCTTACAGTACTGTTATAACCGGTGAACTTGTCAATCGTAGCTTTTTGAAGTAAGCGAATACCATTCAACTCACCGCCATTCAGCAGCAGTTGGTATAACTGGGCCAGATCGTAAGCGTTGCTGAACAATCCTGCATGACCGGCTACTCCGCCAAACATAGCGGCGCCTTCATCGTGTACATCGCCACGAATTAATTGCCGGCGAAAATGTTTTTCATCTTCACTTGGAGCAATCAAATCAATGGGCATCAATTCCAGTGGTCTGTAGGTAGTGGTAGTCATGTGTAAAGGGCCGTAAAATATTTCTCCTGCATAGTCGTTTAATGGTTTACCACTAACGGCTTCAACAATCTTTCCCAGGAAAATAAAATCATTGTCGCTATACACATACTTATCCGCCACAGTAAGTTTGCTTTTCAGTATGCGTTGGTATAAACTATCCTGCCAGTTATTAAGAACATACAAATTTTCTGCCGCCCTGTATTGATGGTCCGCGTCTTTTACAGTTGAAAAGTATTGGGATAAGGGATTGCCGGTAACCGTATCAATCACTTCCCTGTAAAAAGGGATAAACGGATTAAGGCCGGCCTGGTGCAAAAGGATATCCTTTAATTTGAGGGGCGCTTTATCTGAGCCCTTTACCCATGGCAGGTAATCGCCTAAAGTTTTTTCCAGGTCTACTTTTCCTTCTTCATACAATTTCATGATAGAAACAGTAGTTGCCGATGTTTTGGTAACAGAAGCGAGATCATACACCATATCAGTGGTAACGGGTTCTTTATTATTGAAGTTGGTATAGCCAAATGCTTTGTGATAAGCAATTTTGCCTTCTTTGGCTACTAATACCACACAGCCTGGTGTGGCGCCTCTTGCTATCGCATCATTTACAATTGTATCGATTTTATTTAGTGAGTCGGATTGTAAGCCAACAAATTCAGGGGTAATAACAGGGAAGTAACTATTATAAACAATTCCGTATCCAAATGTAAGATTCTTGTCAACGGTTACGGGTAATTTTCCTTTGGGCTGCAAATTGCCTTTTAGTAATTCGAAAGCCGCCGCCTGTGTAATTTCATCATCTTCATAGCAGGCAATCAGGTTGGGCGCCTTGGCTATATTTTTAATGGAATAGGGGTTACCGAATACCAGTGTGATGGTTTGTGATTGTTGTAAACGGGTTAATAAATAAATGGAAACATTGCTTAGTCCGAAATTATTTGCAGGGCGTCTGCTGAAATTATGAAGGCCCGCAATTACTACATCGTAATTTTTCTGCCGGAGAATATTGATGAGTTGTGTAGCAGCCGCGCTATCGCTGTTATCAATGGTAATAATATTTGTTTTATCATCCATTAATTGTTTACCCATTTCTGTTTTACTTCCAAACAGGTAAACATCTGCATTGTATTCATTCCTGAATTTCGCGGCAATCGTATTTTCTGATGGGGCGCCGATGCATACATACGCTACTTTTTTTCCTTTGGCAATGGGGAAAACAGTTTCATTCTGTTTGTTTAATAACGTGAGGGCATTGGCGCTCAGGATGGTTTTAATACGAAGGGTTTGGGCATTCAAATCGTTTAATAAACTCTCCGTTTCAATTGGTATAATGTTATTTAATCCCAAATGATATTTGGCCAATAACACTTTTTTCACTCTTGCATTAATATCATCCCAGCTTAGCTTTCCTTCTTTGATAGCGGCCCTTACTGTAGCGATACTACCTGGTATATCGCCAGGTAAACATAGTAAGTCATTGCCCGCAATCAGAGATTGTAAAGAGGCTTCTCCTTTTGGGAAAAATTTGGCAACACCCTGCATTTCCAGCGCATCTGTAAATGTAAGGCCCTGGAAATCCAGTTCATTTTTTAATAAGCCCGTTACATTTTTGTAAGATAAGGAACTGGGTAAATTAGGGGTTGAATCAATGGCTGGTATGGATAAATGGGCCGTCATAATGCTACCCACACCTGCTTTGATCAGCGCCCCGAAAGGATAGAGCTCAAGCGAATCAAGCGCTTCACGGGTTTTAGTAATTACAGGCAGGTCCTTGTGCGAATCAACAGACACATCACCATGTCCGGGAAAATGTTTCGCAGAGGCCATGATACCCGCATCCTGCATGCCTTTCATGTATTGCACGCCATAGAGCGCCACCTTATACTTGTCTTCTCCAAAACTTCTGTCGTTGATCACAGGGTTTAGCGGATTATTATTGACATCAACATCGGGTGCGAAGTTTACCTGTATGCCCATCCTTTTACATTGTTCTCCCACCGCTTTACCAAATGCATAGATCAGTTTGGCGTCCTGTGTGGCGCCCATCATTAACTGGCGGGGGTAATTAATTACACTGTCTAACCGCATACCCAAACCCCATTCGCCATCAATCGAAATGAGTAAGGGGGTTTTTGCTATTGACTGATACATATTGGTGAGTAATGCTTGTCTAACGGGCCCGCCCTGGAAAAAACATAACCCGCCTACATTGTATTTTTTTATCAGTTCCGTTACTTCCGCCACATGTTCGGGGCCGAGGTTACTGTGTGCACGGATGATCATCAATTGGGCGATACGCTGGTTTTTACTCAGTTTCCTGAACTTCTTTTTTACCCATCGTTCGGCTTCCGGCGTTTTTTCATAAAATATTTGTGCGGTTAAGGACGCCCCAAACAGTACAGGCAGGCAAAAAGCAAAGGCAAACAACAATTTCTTTATCATAAGTTTAGTTTATTGTATTCGGCCCCCGAACAATCGGGGGAATTGTTTATGGTGTATTTTATTTTGCCAAATTATCAACTCTGCCGGGTATTATTATCTGGTTCATTAAACAGTGCCGTCCGGGAGATGCACAAGTTAGCATTTATAGTGAAATGATAAACTATGAAAGGAGTTGTCTGTGCGGCATAAAAAAACCGGAAATATTGAGGTTCCAGTTTTTTGTTTCATAGTTATAAAGATTTATGCCTCTTCTTCTGTATTTTCTTCCGGTTCTTCACTCAATTTCGGATCAATATTATTCTCTTGCAGAATGCTGAACCATTTAATCATTTTTTTCATGTCGCTGCCGTACACGCGGCCAAAATCCATATCCGGATATACTTTTTGAAAATAGGCTTTTACTGCCGCAGCATCTTTATCTGAAGGCAATGCTTTTTTGCTCTTTCTCATCGCCTGAAATACCTCTACCAGGTTCACATTATCACGAACGGTATATACTTCAATACTTTCCAGGTGTGAAAAATTGTGTACGCGACCGCTAATGAATTTGGTGGTTTTATCGTCGAGCGATTTTACAATGGCGCCATCTGTTTTGCTGCCAACCAATTCAAAGAGACCATTTAAGCCGGTGACTGATACTAATTTACTGTATTCCATGTTTTTCATTATTAAGAGATGCAAAGTAAGGGGAAAATGAAGAAAACTACCCCTGATAGCCGGTCCAGCAAGTAATTTATCGTCATTCTAACAGATTTTTTTATTGAAGCCGGGGCAAAGGGCGGGTTATGATTCTTTTTCCGCCTGCTCATTCAAGGCGGCATCTAACCTGCCGGCCAGTATGTCATAATCCGTATATCCGCGTGCCAATAAAATAAACCGGGTTTCTGAAGCCTGTAAAAGTACACAGGGATAACCGGTTACCTGCAGTTGTTTACACAACTGAAATTCATAATAAGCCTGTTCTTTGTATTCTTCGCTGTTGATTTTATGATAAAATGTTTCGGGTTGTATGCTGTATTTTTCCAATAAGTGCCGGTAGGCTTCATCATCAGTAAGATCCCGTCCTTCGTAATGCAGGGCATATTGAAGGTCAGCGGCGAATGCCACCTGTTTTTCAGGATAGAACTCTTTAAAAATACATAAGGCGATGGCAGGCTTTTCGGAATGGGGGAACCAATCACTCAGTTCCGGATTATTGATATGCCAGAGATAATCGGCTCCGAACCGGATGCCTGAATATTCTTCAATGGTTGCATAGGCTTTCTGAATATACCCTGCAGTGGCAGCTATGGGAACAGGTTTTTCAGGCAGAATCATTCCCCCGGATAATACGTCTATCTGTAGGGAAGGATATTGCCCCGCTATTTTTTTGATCACCGGACTAAATCCATAACACCATCCGCACCAGGCATCATAGCAGTAAAAGAGTATTGGTTGCATGGTGCGAAGGTAGGAGTTAGGAGTTTGGAGTTAGGTGAGGAATAGGGATCAATGATTCTTTCCTATCTTTGGTCTCTAAATACTTTTAACCCCTAACTCCAAACTCCTAACTCTCCCTCCCATGCCCGGTTTTGAATTATTTGGCGCCGAAGAAAGAAAAGAAGTGAATGATGTTCTGGAAACGGGCATCCTGATGCGATATGGTTTTGATGGCCCGCGTAAAGGGATATGGAAAGCCAAAGAACTGGAAACGGCTATTACAGAAATATTCGGTTGCGGATATGCACAGCTTACATCGAGCGGTACAGCGGCATTGACAACCGCAATGGCAGCTTTGAATATTGGCGCAGGTGATGAGGTAATCATGCCGGTATTTACATTTGTCGCCAGTTTTGAAGCGGTATTAAGTGTGGGCGCTATTCCTGTATTGGTTGATATAGATGAAACGCTTACCCTAAACCCCGAAGCCGTTCGTGCAGCTATTACGCCTAAAACAAAATGCATTATGCCTGTACATATGTGCGGCAGTATGGCCGACCTGGATGCACTCAAAAAGATTTGTGTTGAAAATAAACTTGTTTTGCTGGAAGATGCCTGTCAGAGTATTGGCGGTTCCTATAAAGGCAGGTTATTGGGAACCATTGGCAACGCGGGTACCTTTTCATTTGACTTTGTAAAAATGATTACCTGTGCAGAAGGTGGTGTGGTGATGACCAATGATAAAGAAGTGTATACCAAATCTGACGGGTATACCGATCATGGACACGACCATGCAGGGATAGATCGCGGCGCTGATCTGCATCCCTTTATCGGGTATAATTTCCGTATCAGCGAATTGCATGCCGCTGTAGGACTGGCGCAGATCAGAAAACTGGGTACTTTTCTTTCTCTGCAAAAAAACAACAACAAAGCATTGCGTGCCTATCTGGAGCAGGTACCCGGGATAAGTTTCCGTGTGGTTCCGGAAGGCGGGGATGACAGTTGCAGTTTTTTGAGCTGGTTTTTGCCAACAGAAGAAATTACGAAAGCGGTAGTTGCAGAAATGAAGGTGCAGGGAATTTTAGCGGGTAATTTTTACTGGTACGTTAATAACTGGCATTACCTGAGTAAATGGGATCACCTGAAAAATGCTATAACACTAAGCGCTATAAGCGAAGTACAGAAAGCGGCTTTACTTAAACTGAAAAAAACCTCTTTTTCCGCCAGTGATGCCATTATGAGCCGATGTATATCTACTGCCATCAGTTTGGTATGGACCGAAGAGCAGATCAGGGAAAAAGGGGAGAAGATGGTGGCCGTTATACAAAAAGTATTGCAGGAGAAAATGCAACAGGCATAGAAATTATGCTCAAATGCCGCTGATCAATTTTTCGAAAAGTATTTCTGTGGTTGCAAAAACGCTTTGCCTCTTCCTTCCGGGGTATGGCTCTAATAATTTTCAGGAACGAACTTTACAGGAGTATTTCCGGGACTGTCTATATTTTTTGTTCCCCCAATTGCAATGGCAATGAACGTCGCGCCCGGATTGGGGGTGGGCATAAATAGCAATAAATTCACAAACAAACAAATTGCTTTCATCGTTGGGTTGCTTTCTTTGTATGTAAATTTACAGCCTTAAAACAAAGGAGAATTTACGAAACTACCGGTAATAACTGTTTTTCGTTCAGATTTCGTAGTTCTGATTTTAAATTTATTATGTCACTCGGACAATCATTACAGCAAAAGTTATTACAAAAACTGTCACCTCAGCAGATTCAGTTGATGAAGCTATTGCAGGTGCCTACTGCAAACCTGGAAGAGCGTATCAAAGAAGAGTTAGAAGAAAATCCTGCACTGGAAATGGATGAGGAAGGGCATGAAGATGAATATGGTGATGATATCCGGGATGAGTTTGATTCGCCTGGTGATGATGACGCGGATTTGGATGGAAGCGAGGAAGAATATGACAATGTAGATATCAGTGAATACGTAGTTGATGATGACGGTGAGATAGCAGATTATAAAATGAAGGATGATAATTATCCGGAAATGGATGATCATAAAGTGATTCCCATCAAAGTGGAATCAAGCTTTCATGAACTTTTATTAAACCAGTTGGGTATGCTGGAACTGGATGAGCGAAATTTTAAAATAGCGGAACAGATAGTAGGTAGTCTGGATGATGACGGGTATTTGCGCAGAGAGCTGTCCTCCATTGCTGATGATCTTGCTTTCAGGCAGAGTTTGGTAGTGGAAGAAAAAGAGATAACAGGATTGATACAACAGATACAGCAGTTTGATCCGGCAGGAATCTGCGCCCGCAACCTGCAGGAATGTTTGCTTCTTCAGTTGAAACGAAAATTGAATGAAGGTATTAGTGTGGCGCTGGCGATACAGATTCTCAGTAAATACTTTGATGAGTTTACCAAGAAACATTACGAAAAAATTCAGCGTAGCCTGAACCTTTCTGATGAGCAGATTAAGGATGTGATTAACCAGATCATCAAACTAAATCCGAAACCGGGTGGTAATGTCGGAGAGGTCAATAAAGCGGAGAGTTATATTGTGCCTGACTTTTTTGTGCTGAACAGTAACGGCAAACTGGAACTTACTTTGAATGCGAAAAATGCGCCTGATTTGCGTATTAGTGAAGGTTACCGGGATATGTTGAAAGATTACGATAAAGGGAGCAAGAAAGATAAAAGGCAAAAAGAAGCGGTACTCTTTATCAAACAGAAAATAGATTCTGCCAAATGGTTCATTGATATGATTAAGCAGCGGCAGGATACCCTGGTAAATACCATGAGCGCCATTATGAAACACCAGCATGAGTTTTTTCTTACCGGAGATGAAACCACTATGCGTCCAATGATTCTAAAAGATATTGCCGAGCTAACCGGTCTGGATATATCAACTGTTAGCCGTGTGGCCAACAGTAAGTTTGTACAAACGGAATTCGGAACTTACCGGTTGAAATTCTTTTTCAGTGAATCTCTCAGTACTGATAGCGGGGAGGAAGTAAGTACCAGGGAAGTAAAAAAAATATTGAGCGATATGATTGAGGCGGAAGATAAAAGAAAACCGCTTAGTGATGAGTTACTTACGGATATGCTGCAGGAAAAGGGGTATAATATTGCGAGAAGAACAGTAGCTAAATACAGGGAACAGTTAAATGTTCCTGTTGCCAGATTACGCAAAGAATTGTAGCATAACATCCATACCGGAAAAAGATAGTATCTAATGGAACAAGCATCAGCAATAGCAAATTCAAAACCATCGGTACTGCTTACAGTGCCTGCGAAATTAATTTCATACCTGTTTCATCCGCTGTTCATCCCAACTTATGTATTTAGTTTCCTTATTTATCAGTTTCCCTATGAGTTTGCGGGGATCACCGAGTACCAGTTAAAACTACGCCTCTTCAGTGTTTTCTGGTTAACCGCTTTTTTTCCCGCGTTTGCCGTTTTTCTTTTATGGAGACTAAAATTCAGTGAGAGTATTTTTTTGCGTACACGGAAAGAACGGATTGTACCCTATATCATAACCATGTTTTTTTACTGGTGGATGTATTTCCTGAGTCGAAATTTTACAGACCAGCCGGCAGTACTGAAATTCTTTTATATGGGTATTTTTTGTGCAACTGTTTTTGGATTGATATTAAATAATTATTTTAAAATAAGCCTTCATGCAATGGGAGTGGGCGGTGCGATGGCGGCAATTATTCTGTTTGCCCTGCATTACCGTTCGCCATTGGGGGTTTCTATGAGTGTAGCTACGCTGCTCGCAGGAATCGTTTGTACCGCACGCTTTTTGATAAGCGATCATACAAATAAAGAGATATACTCCGGATTGTTGGTAGGGATAGGCTGCCAGTTGGTTGCTTATTACTTTCTTATGTGATGCAGGATCTTTTTTGGGCCCGCATAATCGGCCGTGTTTACGGATCTCAACATTTCATTTCTGCGTTTTTATCGCTTTCTTTGTAATAAGTTATTTAGCAAAAAAATCACATGTGGTACAAAACAGGCAAGTTCATCCTACAGCAAAGACTTTTCCTATTGATCTTATTATTTGGCGCTACCGCTTTTATGGGTTGGGAAGCATCAAAAGTTCAACTGAGTTATGATTTTACAAGAGCATTGCCAACAAATAATC
Organism: uncultured Sediminibacterium sp.; assembly: GCA_964359445.1. Classification (GTDB taxonomy): domain Bacteria; phylum Bacteroidota; class Bacteroidia; order Chitinophagales; family Chitinophagaceae; genus Sediminibacterium. The sequence goes on from CAYHTC010000057.1 coordinate 10,502, forward strand.
ATAAATACCGCGAGTACCAGGCTTTCCTGAAAAAATTTGGTGGTGATGGCAATACGATGGTAATCGGCATTGAATCTGACAGCCTGTTTACAGTTCCTTTTTTTAATGAACTGGGACAACTGCATCAGCAATTGAAAAAAGTTGCCGGTGTTACTGATATACTTAGTATACCGGAAGTGGTTAATCTCCGGAATGACAGTATTAACCATCGTTTGGTGCCTGTAAGGATATTCAATTATCCTTTTACCGCTCAACAGTCACTGGACAGCGCCAGGGTGGTTTTTGAAAATCTTCCTTTCTACCGGAATCTGGTATACAACCCGCAAACCGGTAGTTACCTGATGGGCGTAAGTGTGAACAAAGACACGATCAACAGTAAAAGCCGTACCAGGCTTATCAATGATATTCTTGACAAGGTAGCTGTGTTTGAAAAGAATGTAAATACGCAGGTGTATACCAGCGGACTTCCTTTTATCAGAACAACGATTGGCAACCGGATCAAATCAGAGATGAACCGGTTTCTTATAGGGTCATTACTATTATTAGTAGTTACCCTGTTTATTTTTTTCCGCTCTGTAAGCGCTACGCTGATGAGTTTGCTGGTAGTAAGCATGGGTGTTGTATGGAGTTTGGGAACCATTGTTTTATTGGGATATAAAATCACACTCTTAACTGCATTAATACCACCATTGATAGTGGTAATCGGCATTCCTAACTGCATTTATTTTTTAAACAAATACCATACAGCTTACCGGGAACTGAATAGTAAAGAAAAAGCCCTTATTACCATGGTAGGGCGAATGGGTATCGTAACCCTGTTCTGTAACATTGCGGCAGCTATTGGCTTTGCGGTATTCGCTTTAACGCATAGCGACCTGTTGAAGGAGTTCGGCGCGGTAGCAGGCATCAACATCATGGTATTATTTGTTATATCCCTTGTTTTTATTCCTTCGGTACTCAGCTATTTGCCGCCGCCTGAATCAAAACATACCAGGTATCTGGATAATAAATTTTTGGAGAAGGTTTTATTGAAGATTGAAAAATGGGCCTTTCATCATGCTAAATGGGTATATGGTATTACCGCGGTGATCACCATCCTGGCCATTGCAGGAATTTTTCGTATAAAAACGGAAGGCTTTATTGTGGATGATCTTCCGAAAAACGATAAAGTGTATACAGACCTGAAATGGTTTGAACAGCAGTTTGGGGGTGTTATGCCACTTGAAATAGTGATTGATACCAAAAAGAAAAATGGACTTATGCGAAGCATTGAGCCCATTACCAAAATAGATGAACTCTCGGCATATATAGCGGCTGATCCCTCAACCGCCAGGCCTGTTTCTTTTGTAGAAGGGTTGAAGTTTGCCAAACAGGCCTATTTTGACGGTGATACCATGAGTTATGCTATTCCGTATGAAGCAGACATGGCATTTATGGGGCCTTATCTGCGCGGTAAACCTGATAGCTCCGGTGCGCAGAAAACAAGTTTTTCAAAACTGATGAATGGTTTTATGGATAGCGCCAAACAGGTAGCCAGAATTAGTGTAAATATGAAAGATGTTGGAAGTGCTGAACTCCCTTTACTCCTGGGCGACTTTCAAAAAAAGGCGGATGAACTATTTGATACCGCATCTTATCAGGTAACCTTTACGGGCAGCAGTATCAGCTTTCTGGAAGGTTCCAGCTTTATCATCCAGGGATTGAAAGAAAGTATTTTCTGGGCCTTTTTACTGATCACTCTTTGCATGCTTTACCTTTTCCGTTCATTCAGGATACTGGTATGCTCACTTATTCCTAATCTCATTCCGCTAATTGTAACTGCC
>CAYHTC010000058.1:0-12282 GCA_964359445.1 uncultured Sediminibacterium sp.
TTATAATGTGCGTGGGATCACTTCTATCGGTTCGGGCGGAAGTGCGCTGGTGCTGATAGATGGTGTGCCGGGAGATCCTGCAACACTTAATCCCAATGACATTGAGAGTGTATCTGTTTTAAAAGATGCTTCCTCTGCTGCCATCTATGGGGCAAGGGGTGCTTTTGGCGTGATCCTGATCACCACCAAATCGCCCAAGCGCGATAAGATACAGGTGAGTTATAGTGCCAATTACGCCATTAACCAGCGTACTACCACACCAGACCTGGTATCTGATTCCTATGTGTGGGCTAAAAACTTCGATGAATCATTCTATTCATGGAATGATTACCTGTCGCATGCGCAGAGCATTAACTCGCAACTGGGTTTTTCGCTGGCCTACCTGGATTCCTTAAAAACGCATTCAGAAAATCCCGGCCTGCCGCAAACAACGATCGACCCGCTTACCGGTAAATACCAGTATTTTGCCAATACGGATTGGTTTAAAGAACTGTATAAGGATAACAATGGTACAACCGAACACGCGTTAAGCATTTCTGGTGGCAGTGAGAAAGTGAATTTTTCTCTCTCAGGCCGTTATTATTTCCAGGATGGTATTTTCCGGTATAACACCGACAAGTTCAACCGTTACAATCTGCGTTTTAAAGGAAGCGTGAAAGTAACCGATTGGCTTACGGTTAATACCAACTCCGACTTTTCAACCTATAGTTATTCTTACCCGCTTACTTCTGTAGGTGGTGTAAATGCTATCTGGCGTTTGATGGCAGTAACCGCCTTTCCGGTTTCGCCCATGTTAAACCCGGATGGTACCATGACCATTATTGGCGCTTATTCTGTTGGTGATTTTTATTACGGAAAGAGCAAATCTGTGGCTACACAGAACTTCCTGCGTAATACGATTGGTTTTAATGCTTCGGTCATTAAGAATAAACTTTCGCTGAAAGGTGATTTCTCGTACTTATATACTACTAACGCTGAAACAAGAAAGTTCTTTACTACACCATATAGTATTAAACCAAACGAGTTGATCACTTCCGGACTGAATTACCTCTCCAGCAGTGATGTGAAACAACAATATTATGTAGGTAACCTTTATGCAGATTATAACCAGAACTTTGGTAAACATGCATTCAAAGTGCTGGGTGGTGCAAACGTGGAATATGAACAGGTAAAGAACCAGTTTGTGCAGAGAGATGGCCTGCTGATTGATAACCTGCCCGATTTTAACCTCGCAACCGGATTGAACTACCGTGTAACAGGTGGCGGTACGCAATGGGCCACTGTGGGTGCCTTTTACCGGCTGAACTATTCGTTCGATAATAAATACCTGTTTGAAATGAATGGCCGTTATGACGGATCTTCCAAATTTCCAACGAACCAGCGTTTCGGTTTTTTCCCCTCAGCTTCTGCCGGATGGAAAATTTCTGAAGAGAAGTTCATGGAAAATACAAGGGGATGGCTGGATAACCTGAAAATACGTGCTTCTTACGGATCTCTTGGTAACGGTAATATTGCTCCATACACTTTTGCAGAAACCATTTCTTCTGCTACAGCTTCCACCATCATCAATGGTGTGTTCCCTAACTATATCCAGATGCCGGATGTTATTCCGAATGGTCTTACATGGGAGAAATCAACCACATTTGATATGGGGATTGACCTGGAAGTATTGAACCGGAGGCTGGTATTCAGTGCAGACTGGTACCAGCGTAATACCACAGGCATGATCACTACCGGGCAACCATTGCCCTCTGTATTTGGTGCAACGGTTCCGAGAGGAAATTATGCCGACCTGGTTACCAAAGGTTGGGAGATGTCGCTTACCTGGAACGACCAGGCAAAACTGGCCGGCAAACCTTTAACCTACAGCGTTCGTTTTACACTGGCTGATAATATTTCCAGGATCACTAAATTCTATAATCCAACACAACTGCTGTCAAGTTATTATGAAAGACAGCGCCTGGGTGATATATGGGGTTTTGAAACCATGGGCTTTTTTAGCTCGCAGGACGATATCACCAAACATGCCAACCAGAGTTTCTTTGTGGTATCAAATGCCAACAAGCTGTTACCCGGTGATCTTAAGTTCAGGGATCTGAATGGAGATGGTATGGTGAACAGGGGTAAAAATACCCTGGCAGATCCGGGTGATCAGAAAATAATTGGCAACACATCGATCCGTTTGCCATATGGCATTACCGGTAATGCAGAATGGAATAATATCAGCCTGTCTGTGTTTTTCCAGGGGGTAGGTAAAAGAGACTGGTATCCTTCAAAAGAAGCGGCCTATTTCTGGGGGCAGAGCAATCGCCCGTATAGTTTCCTTCCGGCATTTAACCTGAACAGGTGGACAGAAGCAAACCCAAGCCAGGATGCCTATTTCCCAAGATACAGGGGGTATACTGCCTTATCCGGAACACGTGAGCTGGCGGTACAGCAAACCAGGTACCTGCAAAATGCAAGTTATCTCCGTTTAAAAAACCTCACGGTTGGATACACGCTGCCCAAGAGCCTGATCCGCAGGCTGAAAGTAAACAGCATCCGTTTTTATTTTACCGGGCAAAACCTGTTAACGTTCTCGCCCATGTATAAGGTTACAAAAAACTTTGATCCCGAAGTTATCGAAGCGTCCGACCTGGAGATCAATTCGAGAGGAGGAGATGGTTTCTCTTATCCTATGCAGAAGAGTTACACATTCGGGTTTAACATTACTTTCTAAAGAAACATAAACGAAATTATATGAAGAAGATATTTCTGATCTTACTGGCAGCCGTAACATTGGCTTCCTGTACAAAATTCCTTGATAAATCACCACTTGACAGGTTAACACCTGCCCAGGCTTTTGGAAGTGAGAATACACTACAGTTGTATGTAAACTCTTTTTATGTAAGGGGTTTACCAACAGGGCCGGATATTTATAAAGGCGATGTGATGTCAGACATCACTGTTCCCAATGCGGTTCCGCAATATATCGGTGGTGTTTATGGAAGCCAGCAGTCTTCCGGCTGGACCTGGACCAACCTGCGTAATATCAATTATTTCCTGGAAAATTATAACAACCCGGCTATTCCGTTAAAAGCAAGGAACCATTATGCGGGTATTGCCCGTTTTTTTCGTGCCCTTTTTTATTTTGACATGGTGAAAAGATTCGGGAATGTTCCCTGGTATGGAAAAACACTGGGTGTGGAAGATTCTTCGTTATATAAAACGCAGGATTCCAGAACACTGGTGATGGATTCTGTATTGGCAGATATTGATTTTGCCTGCAATAATATCTATGAAACCAAAGACAACTCGGCCACACAGATCACCAAATGGGTTGCCCTCGCTTATAAATCAAGGATCTGTTTGTTTGAAGGAACTTTCCGTAAATACCATACGGAGATCAGTTTCCCGGTTACTCCTACCCAGTGGTTTCAACAGGCGGCAGATGCAGCTTCAAAACTGATCGCCGGTAGTGCATACAAACTACAGAATACCGGCGCACCCGATAAAGATTACCGCTCACTTTTTATCAGTGAAAACCCCGTTTCCAATGAAGTATTACTGGCCGCTGTTTACAATAACTCATTAAAAAAATGGCACGATGCTGCCTGGTGGTTTAACAGTGCTACATTGGGGGCAAGACTGGGACTTTCCAAAACATTTGTAAATACTTACCTGAATATTGATGGAACAAGATTTACAGATAAAGCGGGTTACGATACCCTGCAGTTCCAGGAAGAAGTAAAGAACCGCGATAAAAGGTTACAGGGAACCATCCGTGCCGGTGCATATAAACGTACAGACGGATCTCCCGCGCCGCCCGATTTTACGGTAACCTATTCCGGTTACCAGATACAGAAGTTTTCAATGGACGATAAATATTTTGATACGCGTTCAGAAAGTTATAATTCAATTTCTATCATACGCTATGCAGAAGTGTTATTGAATTACGCAGAAGCAAAAGAGGAAATAGGTACATTAACCAGTGCAGACTGGAACCTGACCATTGGTGCTTTACGCAGTCGTGCCGGTATCACCAATACAGCCATGCCGGTATCTGCAGATACATATATGAAACAGTTATTCCCGAACATCACCAGTTCCGTTTTACTGGAGATCAGGCGTGAACGCGCTGTTGAACTGGCATCTGAAGGAAACCGCTTTGATGACCTGAGGCGCTGGAAAGCCGGCACCCTGCTGGAAAAAGGCTATAATGGGATTTATATTCCGGCTAAAGATAAATTACTTGACCTGAATGAAGACGGGAAATTTGATGTAGCTTTTGTTGATAAAACACCGGCTACGCGTGTACCCGGTGTTACCTATTTTCTGTTGAATAATGTTACGTCAAAATTATCGCAGGGAAGCAAAGGAAACCTCCTTTGGTTAAACAATACCCCTAAGAAATTTGATGATAAAAAATATCTGTACCCGATTCCGGCAACAGAACTGTTACTGAACCCTAAACTGGTACAGAACACCGGTTGGTAAGCATATAACAATTGCATTAAAATAAAACATCAAAATGAGAAATCCCCTCAAACCCTTAACCCTGCTGCTTGCATTAACGCTATTGGCGAACAGCTTGCTCTCACAAACATTAGCCGAACTGGATAAAAAAAGAGTATTACTTCCCAATGGCTGGTCAATTACACCGGTTGGAAAACAGGTTCCCCTGGGCGACCTGCCGCTGAACCTGGTGGTGAGTAATCATAAAAAATATATGGCCGTTACCAATAACGGACAGAGTACGCAATCCATTGAGTTGTTTGATGCAGTAAAAGGAACCAGGCTCGACAGCATCATGATCGCAAAATCATGGTATGGTCTTGTGTTCAGCCAAAACGACCAGTTCCTCTATGCTTCCGGCGGGCACGATAACCGCGTGGTCAGGTACGCGCTTTCCAATAATAAATTACAACTGGTGGATTCTTTTATCCTCGGAAAATCATGGCCCGCTGCCATTGGTACGGCCGGACTGGATATAGAAGAAACAGATCATAACCAGTTGTTCGTGGTAACCAAAGAAGCCAAAAGTTTATTTGTGTTTGACCTGGCAAGTAAAACCCTGCTTAACAAAATAGAACTTGGTTCAGAAGCGTATACCTGTAAAGTATCAACCGACAGGAAAAAACTGTACATCAGTTTGTGGGGGGATAAAAAAGTGCTGGTATACGATATCGGGGAACGTAAGCTGATCAACGAGATAGCGGTAGGTGATCATCCCAATGAAATGCACCAGACCAAAAATGGTAACTACCTGTATGTAGCCAATGCCAATGACAACTCCGTATCTGTGATAGATACCCGGACTTACAAAGTGGTGGAAACACTGAATGCAGCATTGTACCCGGGGGCACCCAGCGGTTCAACCAGTAATGGTGTAGCTTTAAGTGATGATGAGAAAACACTGTATGTAGCCAACGCGGATAATAACTGTCTTGCGGTTTTTGATGTATCCGTTACTGCTAAAAGCAAATCGAAAGGATTTATCCCGGTTGGCTGGTTTCCTACCAATGTGAAAGTACTTAACGGAAATATCTATGTTACCAATGGGAAAGGTCTTACTTCTTACGCCAACCCCTATGGCCCCAACCCGGTAAATAAAAAGCAGGTGGTCATCAGTCACCAGGGCGATAGTACCAAACCCGCTAACGTACAGTATATCGGCGGATTGTTCCCCGGCAGTTTGAGTATCATTCAGGAACCAACAGTTGCACAATTGGCGGTATATTCAAAAGCAGTTTATAAAAATACGCCTTACTCCAAAACCAAAGAACTGGTAACGGAAGGGGAGGCAGGTAATCCTGTTCCGAGAAAAGTGGGCGATCAATCCCCTATTAAATATGTGTTCTACATTATTAAAGAGAACCGTACCTACGACCAGGTATTAAGTGATGTAAAGGGCGGTAACGGTGATAGCAGCCTGTTGCTGTTTGGCGAAAAGATCACACCCAACCAGCATAAACTGGCGAGAGACTATGTACTGCTTGATAATTTTTACGTAGATGCGGAAGTAAGTGCCGATGGGCATAACTGGACCATGGGGGCCTATGCTACAGATTATGTAGAGAAGAACTGGCAATCAAGTTATGGCGGAAGAGGTGGTACGCACGGAACATCGGGAACACTGAAGATCGGCAACAACCGCGATGGTTTTATCTGGGATCAATGTGCCAGGAATAATGTGAGTTTCCGTTCTTATGGCGAGTTTGTGGCAGACTACCAGGGTAAAAAACCAAGGATAGATGTATTAAAAGATCATTCAGCGGTATATGCGCCGTATACGCTTTCCATTCGGGACACGATACGTTTCTACCAATGGAAAAAAGATTTTGATTCACTGGTGGCAATCAAAGCTTTACCTGCTTTTTCTTCGATCAGGATGGGTAATGACCATACAGAAGGTATGCAGGCCGGGAGACCTACACCTTATGCACACGTAGCAGACAATGACCTGGCTGTGGGAATGCTGATCGACCATTTAAGCAAAAGCCCTGTATGGAATGAAAGTGCAGTATTCATTCTCGAGGATGATGCGCAAAACGGGCCGGACCATGTGGATGCGCACAGGAGTCCTGCTTATGTGGTAGGACCTTTTGTAAAAAGAAAATATGTGGATCATACCATGTATACCACATCGGGCATGCTGCGCACCATTGAACTGATACTGGGTTTGCCGCCTATGACACAATATGATGCGGCTGCTACACCCATGTGGCGTTCTTTCACCAGTAAACCCGACTACAGTCCGTTTAACCACCTGCCGTCTAATGTAAATCTGAACGATAAGAACCCATCCCAAACCAAATTGGCGAATATCTCAGCTAAATACAATTGGAATAGGGAAGACGCGGTACCTGACCTTGTATTTAACGAGATCTTATGGCAGGGTATCAAAGGAACTTCTGCACCATCTCCTGTGCGGGCCGCGTTCCTGAGAACGGGTACAGAAAAGAACTAAATTACTATGCACTGAAAGTGCATAGGTTTGTTTGAAGAATGAAATTCTTATTCGAGTATCATCGTATCGTTACTTTCATTAGAATCGTTACGATGATGCTCTAAATACTCCTGTACCATTTCATCAGTCACATTCCCGGTACTCCAAACTCCATATCCAATCGCCCAAAAATGACGCCCCCAATACCTTTTCTGCAATTCAGGGAACTCCATTTGAAGTTTCAAATATATCTCCGCCAAATTCTTCGTTGTCCAACGAAATAGTGGTTATGTCTCTCAGCCCCATAACGCCAAATACAAATTTCAAATAGGTTGTCTGAAAATTCATATGCTCTTTTTTTTCATTTTCACCGTACCCTGTGTCGCCCCGGCTTGAAAGCAGAAACATTTTTTTGTTTTCAAGTAACCCTACATAATCTCCGTCTGGAACTCCTGACCTGAATTTCCAAGTTTCATTTATCCGCATAATTTGGTCTATGTAAGCCTTTAACCCACTTGGGATAGACCAATTGTACATTGGCGTAGCAATTACATAAATATCATTCTTAATTTTAGGGCAAGAGGATATTCTTACCGGAAGGCGGTGGCCGGGGCGGGGAAACTTTTCGGGAAAAACGTTGTGGCTGGTGAAAGAAAAAAGGAATTGGAGTGGGATGCTCCCCCCATAACAGATTTACCAATACATGAGTTAACAAAAACTTTTTCATCCTTCTTCACATTATCTCTTGTACACAAAAATTCGTCCTGTCTAACTATTGTTTTTCATAAATACTTCTAAGTTGTATTAATACTCGGCAGACTTAAGTCGGGGAAACAGTTATAGCCGCGGTCTGCGTCGATGTTTCCTTTGTTGCAGATTTTTCTTATTTAGCAGCAACGGTTTTTGTAAGTCAGTTTTAAAAATCAAGTTGGGATATTGGATGGCTGTACGAAAACGCAAGTTCATTTGATGTAAAGGAATATTCCTGCCCAGGAATTCCACTTTTTCCCTTGTGTTGATATCCTGATGATAGAGCAAGGCTGCATGAGCCATCTGGGTATTTACATCAGGGTATTTTTGCACAAAGCTGGCGGTCATATTTACAAGCGGGATTTTTTCAAGCAAAAAGTAAATGTCGACAAAGTCCTTTAACCTTGAGCCGCTGTTAAGGATGGCATTCAATTTCATGGCACTTATGTCTTCCATTGAAAGCATACGGATCCCTTCTTCGTTTATTAGCGGATATAAAGTGGGGTATTGATGAGCGATTAAATCGACTTTCACATTCTCTATAAAACAGAAAATACCATTCTTTAATGTTTTGATTTCTTCTGCGTGATACGTATGAGATATATGATCAGCTAAATTTTGGGCATCAAAATCATTGTCGGTAAAAAGATCAATTGATTTACGGTACCCTATCATTAAAGAGAGTGCTGTACCACCAACAAGGTTGAATGCTGAGAGCTCAGCATCATTCATAAGAGTTTTGATCAGATCCAGTGTCCCGGCCTCGACTGTTTGCGTCTGTAGCATAATAATTCCTCCTCACGTAGATGGAAATTAGCGCATACTTCTTTGATGGCATAATCGGCCAGAAATACTATCTCGTTTTTTATTGCATCCACTACAAAAGCTTCCCCATAATATCGGATTATTTCGGCCCATTGTTCCGGGGTGCCTCTCTCAATCACACGTGCAATAACGGTACGGTATTCTTCCCTCCATTCAATGTCATCATACCTGAATTCCCAGAATAAGCGTCTGGGCAGATCAGGTTTGTCCGTTATGACTGCATTTTCCTCCATGTTTTAAAGTTACAAAATCTATTTTAAAAGCCTTTTTTATTGAGTATTCCCATTGCCCGTCAGGCTACAATCCCATTTCGTAAACCTTTGATTACTAAGCTACAAGGTTTGCCAAACGTCTTAAATCATCCAAAAAGTGGTTCGAAAACGGTTCGAGAGGGACCACAGTTTAACTTTATAAATAGTTGATTTGCCAGTTATTTATAAAGTTTTTTTATTTTATATGGCTTGTTAAAGAGGGCAAATCCGGATGATAGTTTTATACTAATTTTAAAATATTAAATTTGAATTGTGCAATATGATAAAAAAATTATTCCTGAAATGTGTATGCTTAAGTATAAGCGCTCTATTTTTATTTGGGCAATTCAATGTGAATGCCCAAACCAGTAAAAAAAAGGTTACAGCCAATGTCTGGAAACAACTCTTTAATGGTAAGGATCTTACTGGTTGGAAGCATGTAGGAAAAGGCGGTAGTATGGTTGAAGATGGTATGATAAGGAGCCATGGCGGAATGGGCCTTTTATATTATACGGGCAAAAAATTTAGTAACTGTACCATCAGGGTAGTATATAAAATGCAGAAGGAAAACAGCAACTCGGGCGTCTTTATACGTGTACCAATAGAGCCCCGTGAAGAATGGATGCCTGTATTTTACGGTTATGAGGTGCAAATCGACAATCACCCCGAAACCTCGAATGAAGATGATTACCACATCACCGGAACTTTATATTCTTTAACAAAGCCATTGGCCAAACCAGGTAAGCCAGGTCCGCAATGGAACACAATGGAGATAACCCTTGACGGCCCCCGTACCATTGTTTATGTGAATGGCGAAAAAGTTACTGATTATAAAGAAGGCGATCCCACACCGGAACGTAAATTTGATTTTGAGCCAATGCCTGGCCGCAGGCCGGATGCGGGCTATATCGGTTTACAAAATCATAGTGATGATGATGTGGTTTATTTTAAGGAAGTTGCAGTAAAACCGCTTGCAAAAAAATTGTGACAGATATCAGTAATTGAAATCTTAATTGATAAATGTTGACTTTCACAGATTTGCTTTGCTACTGAAATTAATAGCTGATATTTTATCATTTTGTGAGCTGATTTTAAAAATAAATAATGAAACTTTTTATTTCTCATGATTATAAAGACATGTCAAGACAAGCCGCTGCTGACCTGATCGAATTGATGCAAATGTGGAAAGATCCGCTTGTCTGTGTTGCCTCAGGGGATTCGCCATCAGGCCTCTACAAAAACCTTGCAGATAAATTTAATAAAAACGAACTGGATATTTCGAACTGGCATTTTTTGGGCCTGGATGAATGGGTAGGTATGAACGGGAATGATGAAGGGAGCTGCAGGTTTCATTTAAATAATCAATTATTCAATCTGCTGCGGGTGCCGAATGATAAAATATCTTTTTTTGATGGAAGAAACAAAGACTTAGCTAAAGAATGTAATGATATAGAAACTTCCATCTTGCAACAAGGCGGTATTGATGTAGCTATTGTAGGCCTTGGATTGAATGGCCATGTAGGAATGAATGAGCCGGGAACTCCACTAACATCACGTTCGCATGTAACAACGCTTGATTTGATAACACAGCAAACCGGTCAGAAATACTTCAAAGAACAACAACAACTTAAGGAAGGTATTACACTGGGATTGGCAACATTAATGGAATCTAAATACATTTTATTATTAGTTAGTGGGGCTCATAAATCTGCAATAGTTAAGAAAATACTTGAAGGAAATATTTCGGAAGAAGTTCCTGGCAGCTTATTGAGAAACCATCCGGGCTTAATGGTTTACTTAGATGCCGAAGCCGCAAAATTACTTGAACACAAAAATGATTGGCCATCAAACAATCCCGGATAAGGCAACTATTTCCGGTTTATTGAAAATAGTCATAGTATAACCCTGCAGCTCCGAGAATTGCCGTATTTTCCAGTTCGGATAATTCAATGGTAAGCTTACTGATAGATTTTGTAAAGGCGAAGGTATTAATGCGCTGCCACATCTTTTCCTGAAAATAAGGATAAGCAAAACGAACCGATCCTCCTAAAATAATTAAGGATGGGTCATAAGTGTACATGATCAGTTTGATGGCATTGCCGAGGTGTGTACCCATTTCAGCATACCATTGCTGCGCCTGTAAATCTCCGGCTTTTGCTTTATCAAATACTTCCACTCCATCGGCATTATAAACATTGGTAAAAAACTGCCCGCTGGCATAATATTCATAGTAGTGATCCAGGTACTCCACCATACCAAATTCACCAGCGCCGCAATTGGCGCCTGCAAATAAATGGTTGTTGATAATGATACCTGCGCCTAACCCTGTGCCGATGGTAAGGCCGATCATATTATTTTTGCCTATGCCTTTTCCAAAATAATATTCACCAAGTGCAAAACAATTTGCATCATTATTAACTAAAACAGGAACACTGTACCTTTCTTCCATTATTTTTTTTAAATGCACTTCTTTCCAGGAAGGGATATTTTGTACATCATATACGATGCCTTTCCCTATATCCACTACACTCGGTACCCCGATGCCAATGGCATTTACTTCATTATCCATTAAAGGGTCTGCAATTAAAAATAAATCTTTTAACACCTCTTCTACTGAACCGGAACTGTTGATGCGTTTGGATTTAATTTCCGAAAGTTGAGATCCATGAACAATACCCGCACGAATATTGGTAGCGCCAAAATCAACCCCTATAATTTTTTTATCATTCATACAAGTATTTTATACCGGTTGTGCTGTTTTTTGCTTTCCAAAAAGCCTGATGGTTTTATTAGTTACAATCGGTTTTGCCCAAAAGCCAATGCTGAGTATATATCCCATAGTCAGGTATAAAAAACACATACCTGCCCTTAGTCCCAAATGATCTCCCAGCCAACCAATCACCAATGGAATGATAGCGCCGCCAATGATACCTGTAACAAGAATGCCTGAAAAAGATCCATGGTGTTCTTCCACAGAATTTAGCGCCAGCGAAAATATGATCGGGTAAATTACAGAGGCAAAAAATCCTACCATGGGAAATGCAATTAATGCCACCGGAGAAGAACCAAACAATCCGGCGCTGAGGCAAACAATGGCTAAGGCGGTGAACAGAATCAGGACAATACGGCTATCAATTAGTTTTATCAATAACAAGCCCAACAGGCCCCCGGCAGTCATAAGCCCCCAAAAATAGGCTACTGTTTCTGCACCTTTTTTTTGCGGATCGTAATCATGATAGGTAAATAAGAATTGTGATATCCAATTGGCAACGCCCTGTTCTGTACCCACATAACAAAGCATGGCAACAAAAAATAAAAGTACTTTTCGCTTTTTAAATAACTTAATATGTATTGATAAAGGGCCGGCCTTTTCATCTTTATTTAATTCTACTTTTGGAAACCGCGAAAACAGAATAACAAGAACCATTGCTACACAGATAATAACAAAAAGGAAGTAGAGTGAAATCCATGGTAATTGGGCAGGAACGAGTTTATTTAAAGCAGAAAAGAGTTGGTTGTTGTGGGTAT
>CAYHTC010000059.1:0-7363 GCA_964359445.1 uncultured Sediminibacterium sp.
TCACTACGCCTATCTGGCCCAAAGGAACAATGATGGGGTACAGATAATTTTTTTCCGCTACCGGGTCCGCAAGAGTTGCTGGTTTCACTACTGAAGAAGAAGTAGTGGGTAATTTTTCAATAAAGACCCCCGCCATAGAGGGGCCGGAAAGCAATAACATAAAACACAATACAGCAGGGTAAACGGTTCTGAGTAGAACTTTTTTCATGAATCTACATTTTAAATTTATCAAATAAGCTGGTTTCACTTAGAGGTTCCCCCTCAGAATCAGATATTAATAATACAGCATACACATTTAAACGACAAAAAACTCTTCCTATTGCGTGTGTATCTATGGAAAAAGAAAAATGGGGCGGAAAATCCCACCAGGAAACCGGTGAGATCATCGTACAGTAGTTGGTATCAAAAGAAAAAGCCGCTGGTAAAAGCGGCTTTTCGTTGTACGACTATTTAGTATTAAGTTCCGTTTAACCTCTTACTTTAATCAGTTGTACCACTTTTCGCCGGGTACCCTGAATCATTTCGGCAAAATAGTTGCCACTTGTATAGCCCGCTCCTATCTGAATGGTACTATTCGGGCTGATCTTCGATTTCGCATCAACTATCCTTCCACCCGCATCCATTACCCTCAGGTTCACAGGAGTCTGGTATTTGCTTTCAAATTTGAGTGTGAAGTAGGTTGTACTTGGATTTGGCATTACGGTAATTTTCAACTCTTCTTCAGTTGAAGTATTGTTAACCGTTTTTTCCTGGTTTACAGATTGATAAACTGTATTGGCAGTAAAGCTATTAGGCATATAAACAGAAGCTGCATCACATTTAAAACTATTCCAGATGATATTTTTACCTTCTGCTTCCACTTTTTCCGCGATAAAGAAACCTGTCATGTATACCTGACTGTTATTATGCTTTTCATGATGGTCATTATCATCATCATGATTTCCTTTATGATTACCGGAATGGTCATCATCGTTACCGTCATGATTATCACCATTATGATTATCATCATCATTACCATTGCCACCATTTACCTTCAGTTCGCCATCAGGAATATAAATATTCGCATTTACTTTTGTATTTCTACCTGTTACGGTGAACTTCTCTTTATCCGGCGAATTATCACCTAAATAGAATGTTACATTTCGATTATCAGGGTTAATAAACACTTTACTTCCGATACTTACACCTGAGCTAACCAATACTTTAGCTTGCTGTTCAAAGCGAATATAAGTGTATCCGTTATCCGGCCCGTTTTGTACATCTAATTTATCAATATTGATAATGGCAGCGGTAAAGATCACTTCAGCACCTTCTTCCATTTTGATATATCCGAATGTATTGCCATGTAAGGTTGTGAATGATCCTTTCTTAAGTGTCAGCTTCCGATAATTTCCTGTCAATATCCGGGTGCTGTTCCGGTTTACGGTAATGCTACCAGAGAGGCTATGAACGTTAACTGTGTTTTTGTACATGGTTGGTAATACAATTCCGGTAGCGGCGCTATAAACAGGGGTTCCGATATTGATGCCGGATCCTTCTTTTTTAATAGAGCTTGCTTTTACAAAAGAACCCGGAGAAGCTATAGAAGTATTGCTGTTTAATTTTATTACACCTTTGGTTGAAGTAACACCTACACTACCTGTGGCCACTGTATTATTTTTGCCCAGTTTAACCTCTTTAAAAGCAAGTATGGTATAGCTGTTAGCCAGATATTGTTTCTGGAAGTTATAGCTGGCTGCCAAGCTTGTACACCCGTTCGCAGATACATACAATTGGTAAATACCATCGGCATTCGCCTGGTTAAGTGTAAGCGATTGGGCAGAACCGGCATTATTGTCGCCAAATACCCAACGATATGTTGCATTAGGCGCAGAACTTGATCCGGCGAGGATTAGTTTATTACAGAATGCATCAGCATCAGATGGCGTAATCGTTGCAACAGGTAATACAGAACAAACAGGTTGAGCCACAGAAACCGCTATTGTTACAGTTGTTGAGCAGGTATTATTAGTAACCGTATAACTGATATCAGCGGTTCCCGCGGTTACGCCGGTAACCAGGCCCGAAGCATCCACCGTGGCTATTGCGCTGTTGCTGCTGCCCCATACACCACCTGTTGTGGCGTTTGCAAGTTGAGTAGTAGCTCCTGTTATTACAGAAACATTTCCTGTAACCGGAGCAACAACCGGGATTGAATTAATGGTAACCGCAGTAGTACCAGATGTTGCAGAACATCCATCGGCATTTGTTGATGTTACGGTATAAGTGCCAGGAACAGTAACGGTAAAGGATGATAAAGTTCCTCCGTTATTACTCCACAAAATAGAACCGGTTGCATCAGTGCTTACTAAAGTTGATCCGCAGTTATTAACAACAGTAATTGTTGGTGTTGCAGGAATAGCTAATGAAACGGCAGTTCCGGTTCCGGAAGGACTTACACAACCATTGACGGTTTGTGTTACTGTGTAAGTACCTGAAGGAACAGTAATACCTGGTGTTGTTTCACCATTACTCCACAATAATGTACCTGTTACACCGGATGCGGTTAAGGCAGATGAGCCACAATTATCTGTAACTGATACTATCGGTGCGGATGGTATTGCATTTACCGTTACCGGCAGGGAGGCAAAAACACCGCAGGAATTGGTATACATAATATCTGTAGTACCGGCAAGTAAGCCCATTACATTTCCAGACTGATCAACAGAAGCCACTGCAATATTACTGCTGCTCCATGTGCCACCAGTTGTTGCCGTAGACAAAATTGTAGTTGCCCCTACGCAAATATTGTTAGCGCCTGAAATGGGCGATACAACAGTTGGCAGTACGGATACGGTAAATGTTCCTGTAGCCGGATTGCCGCTTAGATCCGTTGCTGTAACGGTTACTATTGTATTTCCAACACTAAACAGGCTGCCGGAAGCCGGACTATAACTAATGCTGACAGGGTCTCCTGAATTATCAGTTGCTGTGGCCGTGAAGCTTACAGCAGCCCCACAGGAACTAATATCAGCCGCAACAATAATATTAGCCGGCAAAGTCAGTACAGGCGGTGTGATATCTATCGGTTTTAAAACATCTATTTGTTGGGATTGATAAACGACATGTCCATTTTGGTCATCGTATTGCCATAAAATAGTATAGGTGCCCGGTATTGCAAAGCTCACCGGATCAGTTGTTGTTGCAGTGATGGTACCTCTACAATTATCAGTGGCTGTTGGATACAAAGAAACAATACCAGGTATATTATTATCAAGTAACTGGATTGTCATTGGCAATAATTGTGCAATAACCGGCTGAGGGGCCTGGTTATCAATTACCAGAACAGTAATGGGTACAGAAACCAATACATTTTGTCCATCGTCTACGGTTACCCAATAATCACCACTTTGAGTAGCCACATATGTATTCGCAGTTGCACCAACAATTAATACATCTCCATTAACACCATCATTAATATACCATTGGTAACCCACACCTAAATTGGGTGTATACAAACTAACAGAGCCGGAGGGGCAGAAAGTGGTAGGCCCGTTTGGTTCGATCGGGCTAAGTGCATTTACGCTGATCTTAGTACTTGACATCACGCTACAGTTTACATAAGCAGCGGTTACTGTATAAATGCCGGATGCAGAAGTTTGCGCATTTAATATGGTTGGATCTTTAACGGCAGAGAATGCAATACCCAGGGGCCCGTCCCATGAAAATGAAGAAGGAGCAACCAGATAACTGGTAAATAATTTAACGGTACTACCTATTCCAAATATGGAGCCGTTGGCTGAAGCACTTACACCCGGATCTGTATATGGCTGACATGCGCCGATAATATATTCCGGTGCCCAGGTAGAAGCCGTTCCGGACAATGCAAAGTTTTGTAGTGAACCGGTATTATTATTGCCACTTCCATCAATAAGGGTATTTTCAGTGGCATTATTTTCAGCAATAAAGCCCTGGTTAAATTGGTAATAGGCTACCAACCCATTTCGGGCAGCCGGTGAAGGATCTAATTCACAAGACATGTTATTGATGATCTCACACTGGCTCAATGCCCTGTTCCAGATACGTGCTTCATCAAGCTGTCCTGAAAAATATTCATCAAAGCCGGGTTGCTGACCTATCATTAAATCATTGTTATTCGCTGTAATAGTTCCACTAACCTGTTGAGACGCCTGTAAAGCGCCACCCAGATAAATGCGCATGAAGTATCCATCATAGGTTGCGGAAAGATGATTCCATTTATTAAGCGCAGAAACAGGAAATGGAGCAGTTAATTTTTTCCATGCCCCATTAATATGAAGATAAAAACTAAAGGAATTCCAGCCATCATCTGTTCGTGGAAATATATAACCCGTATTAATGTCGTAAGAGGATTTTCCCATCACATCCTGTGTTTGCCTTATACTATCTGTAGGATATACCCATGATTCAATGGTTATCGTATTGGTAATATTCAGTGAAGCGCCGGCAGGAATGGCAACCAGATCATTAAACCCATCAAAATGCAAAGTACCTGCTTTATTAGCTACTTTAACAGCGGTACTAATATCCTCAATACAACCCCCGCTACCGGTTACCGATACCGTATAGGTACCACTATTTGCAGGCTGGGAATTAGGTATGCTAACCGACTGTTGATTTGAAGTGAATGGTATTGAGCTGTTGCTTGTCCATGACCACGCAGTTCCGCCGCTAACCAACATAGTAATGGCCGAACCTACGGCTACAATTGGCCCGTTACTGGTAACTGAAGCTGTTGAGGCAGTAAAGGGATTACAGATACTGCCATTTACCGGGCCTCCGATAATCCAGTTAGAAGAGGTACCGGTAAGATTAAAATTCTGCAATGATCCATGGTTGACATTGCCGCTGATATCGGTTAATGTATTGACAGGAACAGTAGTGATCGCTGAAGTAGTAGCAGCGGTATTGTCTGCATTTGCAAGGCCCTGGTTAAACTGGTAATAAGCGAGTAACCCAACCTGAGAGGCCAATGGATTGGGAGTGCCTATTGTATTTAATTCGCAGGTATAATTATTTTGGATTTCGCACTGGGTTAATGTTCTGTTCCATATTCGAAGTTCATCAAGCCCACCTTTGAAATATTCAAGCTGGCCTTCCTGCTGACCAATAAAAATGTCATTAATATTAGAGGTAATGGTACCTGCAATTGCCTGTGTGCTTTTCAATACGCCATCCAGGTATATTTTCATAAAAAAACCATCATAAGTAGCCGCCACGTGATGCCATGTATTTAAAGAAGGGAATGGAGCAGTGACAGCCGTCCAGTTACCGTCAATAGACAGCCAGAAAGAGAAGTTTTTCCAGCCATCATTTGTTCTTGGAAAGATAAATCCATCATTCACCAGATAGGATGATTTTGAAACCACATTCTGCGTTAAAGGTGTGCTGCTGGTTGGGAATACCCAGGTTTCAATGGATAGGTTTTGGGGTATTACAAAATTGGCTGTATGTGGAATAGTAATAAAATTATTATTACCATTAAAATCCAGCGCCGTGCCATAAGCAGCAACGGTTACAGTGGTGGAAGCAGTAGCTGAGCATCCATTATTGCTAACTGTAACTGTATAAATACCGGAGGCATTCAAGCCTACCGGAGATATAACAGGATTTTGCAAAGTGGAAGAAAAACCATTTGGCCCAACCCATGAATAAGTATTGCCCCCGGAGGATGTCAACTGTATCGTACCATTAACCGGAACATTCGCGTAAACACTGCCAGCGGTTGCAGTTACTGCTGAAGTGGCACTACATACAGTACCGGTGACAACCGCCCCGGCGGACCAGTTCGATACACTCCCTGTCAAAGCAAAATTAACCAGGTCGCCATTAGCGCCTGTGCTGCTTTCGTCAGCTAATTGGGTTAAAGCGGTATTATCTGAATTAATATTACCCCTGTTAAATTTATAATAAGCTGCCAAACCGGTTGGAGCGGGAATCAGGCCCAACTCACAATTCATATTATTTGCAATCTCGCACTGGGATAAGGCTCTGTTCCAGATTTTAACCTCATCCACTCTTCCCCTGAAATATTCAGTAAAACCAGGGTGACCACCTATCGCCAGTGGGTTATTATTTACGATAATGGTTCCATAAAATATTTTTGAACCTTTTAATATACCATCAATATAGATACGCATTTCACTACCATCATAAGTAGCCGCTACATGATGCCACTGATTTAATTTGTATAAGCCGGATGGATCAGTTGTGTAGGGAACAGAAAGGGTCTGCCATCCGGTTGAACTATTAATATACAGTAAAAAATCAAGATTTTTCCACGCGCTGTTGTTTATCGCACTTCCGTAAGTTCTGGGGAAAATGTATCCGGTATTACTCGTACCCGATGATTTAGAGATTACATTCTGAATACCGGAACCTTTGGTAGGATAAATCCAGGTTTCAATCGTTATAGCAGAGGAAATATTAAGATTAGGCTTTACCGGAATAATCACTAAATCATTTACGCCGTCAAAATCCAAACCGGATGCCGGGGCTTGCCCGAATGCGGAACCAAATGACAGCATAGCCATCAGAGCCAGTACCATTGACTTTCTTAAAGGAACCCGTTCAGAAAATGCTTTTATGTAAAAACTCAATTTCATGACTATCTCAAAAAATGGAATCCGGTTGTTTAACAATTGATTACCAATTAGCTTAATGATAACCGGGAATTGGATTCTTAAAGCCCGGAAACCAAGTATGGATAAGGCCTGTGGCCTGTTTGAATAAGGAGTTTAAATTGGGAAACAACTCATTAAAAAATAAAAAATCGAGCTTTTCCCCCTGTTCTCCGACAAATACACCGAAATTTTTGTAGAGATCGAACTACAAATTTAAATATAATTAACATTTCAAAAAAAATAAATCAACTATTTTATAAGGAAAGATATCCACATTCTGAACCGGGGGAAACCGGCGGGACAGTTACAGGAGGAGGAGTTGGAGAAAAAATACAATAATAATATAATTATTATGTATAAATAATTGATTAACAATATACAAAAAATAAAACCGCGTAATGCGGGTTTTATGTAAACTGTTTGAGGAGAGGTCCCGAGCGGATTCGAACCGCTGTAGAAGCTTTTGCAGAGCTTTGCCTAGCCACTCGGCCACAGGACCTTTTTAAGCAAATAAACCTGTCAGTAAAAAACTACAAGTTCCTGAAAAACAAGGCTTTTGTACTGAACAGGCAGCGAAAATAAAGCAATCAAAGGAAATTTAAAATTATAAATATGAAATATTGATACTTTTCCTTGCCCATCCTGCTAATCCTATATGCTAATCCTATATGGCGGGTTCACCGGGTACCGGGATGCTAAAAAACAATAATATTACTGATATA
>CAYHTC010000059.1:7463-12181 GCA_964359445.1 uncultured Sediminibacterium sp.
TATGGCGGGTTCACCGGGTACCGGGATGCTAAAAAACAATAATATTACTGATATAAAAGACGAAATTTGTTGGCCAACCATAGTACTATGAACAGAATTGCAGAAAGTGAATTGATCATCAATAGCCGGGGAGCGGTGTATCATCTTGATCTCAGACCGGAAGAGCTTGCCAATACCATCATCACCGTAGGAGATCCCGGCCGTGTGCAGGAAGTAAGTACCCATTTCGACAGTATAGAGTTCACCTCCCGGCACAGGGAATTTATTACCCATACCGGCTTTATCGGCAAAAAAAGAATTTCCGTGGTCTCTACCGGTATAGGCCCGGATAATATTGATATCGTACTAAACGAACTGGATGCACTGGTCAATATAGATTTTACCACCCGCACCATCAAACCCGGATTAACCCATCTTACTATTGTTCGTGTAGGAACTTCCGGCTCACTTCAGGCAGATATACCTGTTGATAGTTTTGTTGCCAGCACACATGGATTAGGTATAGATAACCTCCTGAACTTTTATCGTTTGGAAAATAATGAAGAAGAAAAGCAGATTCTCCAGGCCTTTCACACACATACCCGGATTAGTCAGCAAATCACCGCCCCCTATATGACCTCGGCCGGTCCGTCAATTCAAAAATATTTTGTAGAAGGATTTCACCAGGGCATCACGGTTACCTGCCCCGGCTTTTACGGTCCGCAGGGAAGGGTATTGCGTTTGGCACCTGCCAATCCTGATCTGACAGATCAACTTACCTCATTCAAATTCGGGAATCACCGCATTACGAACTTTGAAATGGAAACCAGCGCTATCTACGGACTGGGTAAGCTTTTAGGACACCAATGCCTCAGTTTAAATGCCATTGTAGCCAACCGTGTGGCGAAAACATTCAGCAAAGATGGCGCAGCAGCAGTTAAGAATTTGATCGCTAAAAGTTTGGAAATATTAGCAAACCAATAAACCAATAAACAAAATGACAATCCCGTTTCACAAATACCAGGGCACCGGAAATGATTTTATCATCATTGATAACCGGGATGGTAAAACAGAACTGAGCCAACAACAGGTACGCAACTTATGCGACAGGAGATTTGGCATAGGAGCCGACGGACTGATGTTATTGAATTCAGTTCCGGAATATGATTTCGGAATGAAATATTATAATGCAGATGGCCGGGAAGGTTCTATGTGTGGCAATGGGGGCAGATGTTTAACGAAGTTCGCTCATGATTGTGGAATACATAAAGAACTGTATCATTTTTTAGCAGCAGACGGTCCACATGAAGCCAGTTTTGGTGAACACGGATGGATACACCTGAAAATGGCTGATGTAACAAAAATAGAGATGCATAAAGGCGATTTTATACTTAATACCGGATCTCCTCATTATATAAAAATTGTTGGCAATGTAATGAAGCAGGATGTTTGTGCGGAAGGCAAGTCTATCCGCTACAGCAAAGACTATGAAGCAGATGGCATCAACGTGAATTTTGTAGAGAGCAATGAAAAAGCTATCATTGTAAGAACCTACGAACGTGGCGTAGAGGATGAAACCTATAGCTGCGGCACCGGCGTTACTGCCTCAGCCTTGGTTTTCGCACACAATGAAAATGGATTTAACCGGGTAGAAGTACAAACAAAGGGTGGACACCTGGCTGTTGAATTCGAAAAAACAGGAAGCCAGTCCTTTGAAAATATCTGGCTATGCGGACCAGCGGTTTTTGTTTTTAAAGGGCTTGTTGAGTTATAAATAGTAAGTAGTATGTTTTAAGTAGCCGGCAGTAGAACTGTTATATATTTATCGCATGATAACAGCTATATTTTTTACTTATTAATATTGCATTTACTTTTACCATTTATACCCTACAACCTGTTAATTATTATTTATCACCTGAACTTACAATTATTAATTAATTATTAATAATTAATCATAACATCCTCCCGCATGATTCAGTACTTCAAAAATATAAACGGACAAACGCTTGAAATTGACAAGCCTGATATGGGCGTATGGGTAAACCTGGTACCGCCATTCAAAGAAGAAGAATTTATTGAGCTAAGTGAGGACCTTGAAATACCGATTGAGTTTCTGCGCGATTCACTGGATATTGATGAGCGTCCGAGGTATGAAATGGAAGACAATGTGAAATTTGTTGTTATTAAAACACCAACTGAAAATAATTCATTTAACGATAGTGATGCATTTTACATAACGATACCTATCTGTATCATATTAACCCATACCCAGATTGTTACAGTGAACTCCTTTGATAACGGCGCCATTAAAAAGTTCCTTAACTCTTTCCAGAAACGTCATCCTGATAAGAAAAACATGATGATCCTGAAAGTTTTTGAAAAAGTGGTACAAAACTTCATGGAGTTTCTGAAAGAGATCAATCACAGTCGTAACCAATACTAAACCAGTTTGTACAGCAGTAACAGTAATGAAGATCTGCTTAACCTGATGCGGATTCAAAAAAGCCTTGTGTACTTTGTAACTGCTCTCCGCAGCAATGAAATGCTGATGATGAAACTGGAAAGAACCAATTTTTTAAGCCTGAATGAAGAAGAAAGAGAATTCCTGCAGGATCTGATTGTTGATACCAGCCAGGCATTGGAGATGGCAAATATTTATACCAATATCCTGAGCAGTACCATGGATGCTTTTGCCAGCATCATCAGTAATAACCTGAATACGGTCATGAAACGATTGACTTCAATAACGATCATTCTTTCCCTGCCCATACTTGTAACAAGTATATATGGTATGAATGTAGATATCCCTTATCAACATTCAAATCATGCATTTTATATTCCTGTTGTCTTATCGCTCCTCATCTCAATAGTGATCAGTTGGTATTTCATGAAGAAAAAATGGTTTTGATTATGGCGCTTTTCAATGTAAGGGTTTACGGATTATTATTTGACGAGAACAAACGCCTGCTGGTAAGTGATGAATTTATCCGCGGAAATTATTTCACCAAATTACCCGGTGGCGGACTGGAAAAAGGGGAAGGTCCAAGGGATTGCCTGAAAAGGGAATTCCTGGAAGAAACAGGATTAAACGTTGAGGTGTGCGAACACCTGTATACCACCGATTTTTTTCAGATTTCAGCATTCAATAATACAGACCAGATCATCTCTATCTATTACCTGGTAAAAGCGGCACCTCCCATTCAAATTAAAACAAACATCATTCCTTTCGATTTTGCCCCGCACCAAATTGCCGACCCCAATGGTGAAAGTGAAGTCTTCAGGTGGATTGAATGGAAAGAATTAAACACAGCGCATATGTCGCTGCCCATCGACAAAGTAGTCATCAATCTGATCAGGGAAAAGCCATCCCTGGCTGATGGGAAAAAGTATTGCTCACTTTAATTAATTAATAATTATTCTTCTGGCCTTCCCATGGCGGCCAGCTTCATTTTTCGGGCAGTTTCGTGGCCTATATATCTTTCA
The DNA here is from genome assembly GCA_964359445.1 of uncultured Sediminibacterium sp. Classification (GTDB taxonomy): domain Bacteria; phylum Bacteroidota; class Bacteroidia; order Chitinophagales; family Chitinophagaceae; genus Sediminibacterium. The sequence continues at coordinate 10,926 of CAYHTC010000059.1, forward strand.
ATTTGTTTTTCGATGAGATAGATAAACGGCGTTAACAGGATGGCCATGGTAAATTTATACAGGTAGTTCAGCAGGCAGATAGCCAATACCAACTGCCAGCTCCAGCCATTACCAATTTTAAATGCAATGAATAAAACCACGAAACTATCTACTAATTGAGATACTAAAGTGGACCCTGTGGCTCTCAACCAAATCATTTTCTCGCCGGTTGCTTTTTTTATTTTATGAAAAACGGTTACATCCACTAACTGGCTCACGAGGAAAGCGACAAGGCTTCCCAAAATAATCCACATACCCTGCCCGAAAATGCCACCAAAAGCATCCTGCATATTGGGTATTCCATCCGATTGTCGGGAACTGATCCAGAAATCGGCAGGTGGAATTTTCATGGCTCCGTAAAACATCAGAAAAGCATAGATAATGAGTACAACAGCGGTATAACTGATTCTTCTGACTGCTTTCGGACCAAAATACTCGTTTACAATATCGGTAATAATAAATTCAAGAGGCCATATTAATACGCCACAGGTTAGATTAAACGATAAACCTGCCTGCCCGAAAATGGTGAAATCAGAGGGTCCTATACCGAACAATTTTTCCAGTGAAAACAGCTTACCCCCAATACATTCCGCTATGATGGCATTGGCCACAAAAAAGGCAGTGATACCCAGGAATAATTTGGTTGGCCGGTCTTTTAAGATAGCATGTATCATTATGTCAGCATGAAATGAATAAAAAATTGAAGCATCAGAAATAACAGGTTTGTAACAGCTAACCAGGCAGGAAGGTTTACCGCGGCTTTGCCCATGCGCCTGATAAGGTACCAACTATTTGCCGCCAGATTGATAGATGGGGCCAGGAACCAACCCAGTATGATCACAATGCTTTTTATGTCAGTGTTGGTGATAAAATCATCTGTCCTTTGTAATACCAGGCAAAACAGAAAGAGTACATTACAGATCAATGCCAGCCTGGATAAAAATAAAAGCCCCTTCATAAAAATTTTCGTTCAAAATACCATTAATTTGCTACACTTAACCAATAATCGATGAAAAAAAATCAATGGAAAAACATAGTGCCACATGTGATCGCAGTGGTTGTTTTCCTGGTAGTGGCCCTTGTTTACTGTAAACCCACGCTCGAAGGAAAAGTTTTGCAACAGCATGATGTAACCCAGTGGAATGGAAAGGCCCAGAACTCCTTTGATTTTAAAAAAACACATGGCAAATTTCCATTATGGTCAAATGGGATGTTCA
>CAYHTC010000060.1:0-11857 GCA_964359445.1 uncultured Sediminibacterium sp.
GCTTAGAATTTCACTCATAAGTTGTATTTTGGATTTTTAAAGATATCGGAAAAAGCAACTTTACCAATTTTAACCATTAATCTGCCTCTATGTCTGAAGCCAAGAAAACATTCAAACCTTTTGTGTCGCCCGAAGCGAACGTGAAAGAGCTTACTGTTAAATCAATTCTGGTGGGTAGTTTATTCGGTGTCATTTTTGGGGCAGCTACCGTGTACCTGGCACTGAAAGCCGGTTTAACCGTTTCTGCTTCCATCCCTATTGCAGTGATTGCCATTACACTGGGCCGGAAGTTTTTAAAGACAACCATACTCGAAAATAATATCATTCAAACTACCGGATCGGCGGGTGAAAGTATTGCAGCAGGTGTGGCTTTTACTTTGCCTGGTTTTTTATTTTTATCATCACCCGGCAGTGCGGAATATTTTAACTATGTGACGATATTAATACTGGCAATCATTGGTGGTTTATTAGGTACCTTATTAATGATCCCTCTGCGTAAGGCGCTGATCGTAAATGAACATGATAACCTCCCTTATCCGGAAGGCACGGCCTGCGGGGATGTTTTGAAAGCAGGAGAAAAGGGCGGCGATTTTGCCAAAACGGCTTTCTGGGGACTGGGGGTTGCCTTCTCCTATGCTTTATTACAAAAGGTGTTGCACGTGATTGCTGAAACGCCATTCTATGCTACTAAACAGATCAATAAATTTTTCCCTTCCGCTAAAGTGAGTGGTGAGATTACACCGGAATATATGGGTGTGGGCTATATTATCGGTCCGAAAATAGCCGGTGTACTCGTAGCCGGAAGTGTATTGAGCTGGCTGGTGTTTATTCCCTTGTTATCTACCTTGGTGCCACCGGATTTAATTGCCCTGCAATTGGTGAAACTGGGCTATCTCGCTGATGTTGCTAAAAACGGCGGTAAGGGAGGATGGAACCCCGTTACACATAGCTTTGCCGATTATTCTGCGGCCATCTATTATGCATACATACGCCAGGTAGGCGCGGGCGCTGTAACAGCGGGTGGTATCATTACCTTAGTAAAAACCATCCCTACCATTGTTAAATCGATCAAAGGAAGTTTTGCTTCCTTAAAAGCCAACAACGAACCAGACGCCGCGGCTGTTTTGCGTACTGAAAAAGACCTTAGTTTTAAAGTAGTTGGTTTTGGTAGTTTGGCTCTGGTAGGACTGATAGCTGTTCTGCCACAGGTACCTGGTGATAGTGTTTTACAGAAATTACTGATAGGGGTATTGGTTATTTTATTCGGGGCATTATTTGTAACCGTATCATCCAGAATAGTGGGATTGATCGGATCATCCAATAATCCGATCAGCGGTATGACGATTGCCACAGTGATGGGAACCAGCCTGATCTTTTTAAGTGTGGGCTGGACGGGTCAGGCATTTGAACCATTGGTATTGGTGGTAGGTGGTATGATCTGTATTGCCGCCGCCAATGCAGGCGCCACTTCACAGGATCTGAAGAGTGGTTATATAGTGGGGGCAACACCGCGTAACCAGCAGATCGCTTTATTTGTTGGAGCCATCGTTTCCTCTATTGTCATTGGCATCACCGTTAAATTTCTTGACAGGCCTACCACCGAAATGGTGCAACAGGGTATTCAGCATGCTATCGGGTCTGATAAATATCCTGCCCCACAAGCCACGTTGATGGCTACCCTGATAAAGGGTATCTTATCGCAGAACCTCGATTGGCAATATGTGGTGGTGGGGATTTTTCTGGCAGTAACGATGGAACTCTGCGGAATTAAATCTTTGAGTTTTGCGATAGGTGTGTATCTGCCACTGGCTACTACCTTACCCATTTTTATTGGTGGCGCCATCAGGGGTATTGTAGAAGCCAAACAAAAGAGGGATAACATAAAACTGAATGCTGAAGAAGAAGAGTTGGGTAAAGGCAACCTTTTTGCAACGGGATTAGTAGCGGGTGGCGCGGTAGCAGGCGTGGTAATTGCCTTCCTGGCAGGATCAGACTGGGGTGAGCAGTTTTTGAAAGCCGTTAGTCTCGAAGCCGGTATTGCCGGAGGCTTATCACAAGGCGGATACTTTATACTGGGTACGATTTTCTTTGCGGCAATGGGGTTGATATTATATAGGGTGGCGATTAAGAAAACGACATAACCTGGTTCTATAAACATTTTTAAAACCTGCAATATTTTTATTGCGGGTTTTTTTGTCCTGTACTCCTGACTCCAAACTCCAAACTCCAAATTTTCCTCCCAAATCCCATTGTACAACTGCGCCAAAGGTAATAAACCTTTGGATTAATGAAAATCAACAAGATGTTGATATATTTATACATGATTATGAGAAATTAATAGAAGAGTATAGAAAGATTTATTGAATTAAATTGCTTCCAAACATGAACCAAGAGGTAAAATACATAAACATAAAGGACTTAGTCTTATGGACTGAGAATCCAAGAGGATTCTATTAATGCTAATGCAACCGGCCAGGTAAGGGCCAATGCTACCATTGACTGGACAATTAGAGAATCTGCCCGTGCAAAATTGATGGTAATAGTAAAGCGAACGCTCACCAAATGGGGCTACCCGCCCGATAAACAGGCTAAAGCCATTGAAACCGTTTTAAAACAAGCTGAGTTATTGGCTGACCATTTTACTGCTTAATTTTTTTACTCCATCATTAAACTATCTCCAAACTAAAGCATCCAACCTAAAAATAGGTTATGCAATATCAACGATTTTTTAAGATATGGATACTAGTGGCAGTGGTAACTATACTATCTGCCTTTATAGATAATGGTAATTCCTCTTCCGATCCAAAGATCAATCTCCCCTATAAAAAAATGGGCCTCACCAAAGAACAGGCAGCGGCGCATTTGCTGAGCCGGTTTTCATTTGGCGCCAGGCCCGGTCAAATAAAAGAACTGGTAAATATGGGTTTGGATAAATGGCTGCAACAGCAACTGGAAGGAAATTTACCGGAGGAGGAAGTTGTTCGCCGCTTACCGGCAGAAAAGTATGATGCACTGGCCATGAATAATGAAATCATTGTAAATACCTATCTCAATGCCGGACAGATTTTTCGCATGGCTGCCAAAAATAATTGGTTAGACAAAGGCTCAGTACAAAATTCAGATAAACCTGAATACCGCACGCAGATAAAGAAACTGATGGAGGAACAGGGCTATAAAGCGCCGCAGGAATTACAGCGGCAACTCATCAATCAAAAAATTATCCGCGCCGCCTATGGTCAGAACCAGTTGCAGGAACTGTTAACGGATTTCTGGTTTAATCATTTTAATGTATCGCTTTCCAAAGGACAATGCCAGCAGTTTGTGCTTACATATGAGCGTGATGCCATCCGGCCAAATGTGCTGGGAAGTTTTGAAAATTTATTGAAAGCTACTGCCAAACACCCCGCTATGCTTGAATACCTTGATAATGCCATGAGTGTAAGTATGGATAATGACATGGCTGCGCAACAGGAAAGATCTGCGCTGGTAAGAATGGCCAGACAGCGCATGCAGGATAGGGCCAACGAGACCAGCACACCCGGTGCCAAAATAGTACAACAGACAATCAATGCCCGAAAAACACAGGGACTGAATGAAAACTATGCCCGCGAAATTATGGAGCTGCATACATTGGGCGTAGAGGGTGGGTATACACAAAAAGATGTAACAGAATTGGCGAGGGCACTAACCGGTTGGTCTGTATTGCCTATGTATAAAGATGGACCGGGTACGAAAATTTTACAGGCTGCAAATCCAGCCATGTTTAGCAAAAGAGGCTGGATTGTGGAAGGAGATTTTCTCTTTAGAGGAGATAAACATGATGAAAAAGAAAAACAGATTCTTGGAAAAATATTTTCTGCCAATGGTGGTTATCAGGAGGGTATGCAGGTTTTGAAAATGCTGGCTAACCATCCTTCTGCCGCTAAATTTATCTGTTCTAAAATAGCTACCCGTTTTGTAGCTGATACTCCATCGGCAACGCTGGTGAATAGCATGGCTGAGGTTTTTTTTAAAACCAACGGAAATATAAAAGCCATACTGGTTACCATGGTTAACAGTCCGGAGTTCTGGAATGAAAAAGCGTTACAGGGTAAAGTAAAATCGCCTTTCGAATTTGTCATCAGCGCCGTTCGTGCAACGAATGCGGATATTCAGCAACCTTTTCAGTTATACAACTGGTGTACTACAATGGGACAACGGTTTTATTTTTACCAGGCGCCTACCGGATTTCCCGACAGGGCTACCTATTGGATTAATACAGGTTCGTTATTAAACCGCATGAATTTTGGGTTGGCTTTTGCAAACGAAAAAATTCCGGGAGTAAAATTAGATAAGACGTTATTTAATACTAACAACAACTCAGAAAGTTCAGCAACAACCGGCATTAATATTGGTTCACCATCATTTCAAAAAAAATAACCCCTCTGTGAAACTCTCTGTAAACTCTTTACCTCTGTGTTGAAAAAATTTCGCTAAAGCATCAGTTATTATTTTCAACACAGAGATACAGAGAACACGGAGTTTCACAGAGAAAAAATTTACGTATGACAAATCGCAGGGTATTCATGAAATCGGGCGCGATGGCGCTGTTTGCGGCAGGGTTTGGTGGCGTACCGGGCTTTATAGCAAGAGCCGCGGATAGCGGGAAGCTATGGTATCCCTATAAAAAAAATAAAACACTTGTCTGTATTTTCCAGCGTGGCGCCATGGATGGACTGATGGCGGTTAGTCCGTACACAGACCCCCATTTAAAAATACTCAGACCCGGTCTATTCATGAGTCCGGCAGAAACAGAAGGCAGGCTGATTGATCTGGACGGGCGTTTTGGGTTACATCCTTCCTTGCAGTCATTCGCTCCTTTTTTTACAGAAGGCCGTATGGCCATTGTGCATGGGGTGGGCAGTCCCAATACCACCCGTAGTCATTTTGATGCACAGGATTATATGGAGAGTGGTACACCCTTCAGTAAAAGCACGGGCAGTGGATGGATGAACAGAGCCCTGGGTTTAATGGGTAAGGAAGCAACCCCATTCCGTGCCGTAAGTATAACGGCTTCATTGCCGGGAAGTTTATATGGAGATAATGAAACAGTGGCTATCAGTAACTTGCAGGAGTTTGCGATTCAGATGCGGGACAATCCTTTGGCATCAAACCTTGCAGCAAAATCTTTTGAACAATTATACGACCAGGCCTCCAGCCGGTTGCTTAATAAAACCGGTAAGGAAAGTTTTGACGCGATGAAGATGCTGAATGTAAACAGTATTAAAAATTATCAACCCGCAAATGGGGTAATATATCCCAATTCGCCATTGGGAAATTCATTGAAGCAGATTGCCATTTTACTTAAGATGGAGGCAGGTATGGAAATGGCATTCGCGGAGAGTGGCGGATGGGATACGCATATTAACCAGGGCACTGTAAACGGTGCACTGGCAAGAAACCTGAAGGATTTCAGCGAGAGTATTGCCGCGTTCTGGAAAGATATCAGTGCTTACCAGGATGAGGTAACCCTGATGACAATGACAGAGTTTGGCCGCACTGCTCATCAAAATGGAACAGGTGGTACTGATCATGGACGTGCCAGTTGTTTATTTGTATTGGGTAATGATGTGCAGGGAGGAAAAGTGTACAACAATATTAAAACCCTTGCCAGGGATGAACTCTAATATGGGCGCGACTTACCGGTGAGCACCGATTTTCGTTCTGTATTCAGCGCGGTAGCCAATAAACATTTACAAATAAATGATAACAGTAAGTTGTTTCCAGGTTGGGAAGGTAAGGGCTTGGGGTTGATGGAATAGCTACTCAGCAATTTTGATCATTGCCCTTACCTGTTAATTCCAATCTTACCAAACCCTTAACCCATAAACATTACAGTACTTTGCCCTCATTACGGTAATTTTGACCGAAACGCATCAGGCATGTCAATAGAAGTTTCCAACTTATTTAAACAATTCAACGGGCAGAAAGCGGTGAATGGCATCTCTTTTAAAATAAATAAGGGAGAGATTGTAGGTTTTCTGGGCCCTAATGGTGCAGGTAAGAGTACTACCATGAAAATGATTACCGGTTATTTGCAGGCAGATGGTGGGAAGGCAATGGTATGCGAACTGGATACAGCAACTGATCCTATTGCTGTTAAAAAAAAGATAGGCTATTTACCGGAAGCCAATCCATTATACACAGATATGTATGTGCGGGAATACCTGGCATTTATAGCCGGCATTCATCAATTGAAAGACAGCAAGGCGGCAGTGGAAAGAGCCATCTCGCTAACCGGCTTAACGGTTGAATCTAAAAAGAAGATCAGTCAATTGTCGAAAGGATATAAACAACGCGTTGGACTGGCCGCCGCCCTGCTGCATGATCCGGAGGTATTGATATTGGATGAGCCAACCAGTGGCCTTGATCCCAACCAGATCATCGAGATTCGCAAGGTAATTAAGCAGCAGGGACAAAATAAAACGGTTCTTTTTTCATCTCATATATTACAGGAAGTGGTTGCCATCTGTGACCGCGTTATTATCATCAATAAAGGCAGTGTAGTGGCGGATGATACACTGGTTAATTTGCAGAGAGGGAAAAATGACAGGCATATCGTTAGTGTTGAATTTAAGGAGGCGGTTGACAAAAGCCTGATAGCGCAAATAACAGGCGTGGATAAAATTGAACAATCACAACCTGCTGCCTATAAACTGCAAACGGGTAATCCGGATACAGTTCGCAAACAATTACTGGAACTTTCCATAAATCATAATCTGAACATTATTTCTTTACAAACCGAAGGTCATAGCCTGGAAGAAGTATTCCGGTCATTAACGAATGAAAAATGGTAACCTGAAGTGGTAGATGATTCGTTCTGAACTTCATACATTAATTATTCATATGGATACCCTGAAAGGTTTATCAATTCCTGTTTCCATCGGAAAAACCACCGAAACCGAAGACCTGCAATGGTGCGCCCGTTTAATGGCATCCAATGAACCTTGGATTAGTTTACAAAGAACCTATGAGGATTCTCTTCCACTTTTAGAGGACCCGCTAAGTGAAGTCTACCTGTTGCAAAAAGAGGGGAGCCGTATCGGCTTTATCATGATCAAACTAAAGGGCAGTTTTACAGGGTATATACAAACCATTGCTTTATCAGACTCAGCCAGGGGGCAGGGCATCGGGGAAGCGGCCATTAGTTATGTGGAAGAACTCATCTTTAAACAGAGCCCGAATGTATTCATCTGCGCATCCTCTTTCAATACAGGCGCGCAAAAACTCTACCAGCGACTGGGGTATGAGGTGGTGGGTATCCTGAAAGACTATGTAATTAAAGGCTATGATGAGGTATTTATGCGTAAAACAAGAGGTTCATTTCATGATTTCAAAACACAAAAGCCCGCAAATGCTTAAATTGCGGCTCCAAAAAGAAAAAACAATTATTTCAACAAACAAATCACAAACAAACAAGCCTTCGACCATGAGTTACATTATTGAAGTACATGCCAGACAAATATTAGATAGCCGGGGTAATCCTACTGTTGAGGTAGATGTAGTTACTGATGACGGTGCATTAGGCCGCGCAGCAGTGCCAAGTGGCGCCAGTACCGGTATTCATGAAGCCGCGGAATTGCGTGATAATGATAAAAAGAAATATGCCGGTAAGGGTGTATTGAAAGCAGTTAAGAATGTGAATGATATCATTTCAGAAGGGATTATCGGGTTTGATGTGTCACAACAGGCTGCCATTGATGATGTGATGATTGCTTTGGATGGCACCCCTAATAAAACCAAATTAGGCGCCAACGCTATTCTCGCGGTAAGTATGGCAGTAGCCAAAGCGGCTGCGGAAGAAGCGGCTTTACCATTGTTCCGGTATATCGGTGGAACCAATGCTAAAACATTGCCTATCCCCATGATGAATATCCTGAATGGTGGTGCGCACGCGGATAATAAAATTGATTTTCAGGAATTCATGATCATGCCGGTTGGCGCCTCTTCTTTTAGTGAAGGGTTGCGTTGGGGTGTGGAGATTTTTCATGTATTAAAAAGCGTATTGAAGAAAAAAGGCTTCAGCACCAATGTAGGTGATGAAGGTGGTTTTGCACCCAATATTCAAAGCAATGAAGAAGCGATTGAAACCGTTTTGGAAGCGATTACCGCGGCAGGGTATAAAACAGGGTCACAGATTATGATTGCCATGGATGCCGCCAACAGTGAATTATGGGATGCCGGGAAGAAAAAATATGTGTTCCATAAAAGCAGTGGTAAAACCGTTAGCAGTGATGAGCTGGTAAAATTCTGGGAAAAATGGGTGAAACAATACCCCATTGCTTCTATTGAAGATGGTATGGCTGAAGACGACTGGAAGGGCTGGAAAGCGCTTACACAGGCGGTTGGCAGCAAATGCCAGTTAGTGGGTGATGATCTTTTTGTAACCAATGTAAACAGACTGCAAACCGGGATCGACAAAGGCATTGCCAATGGTTTATTGGTAAAAGTGAACCAGATTGGTACACTTACCGAAACCATCAATGCGGTAACTCTTGCACAGCATAATGGATACAATACCATTATGAGCCACCGCAGCGGTGAAACAGAAGATACCACCATTGCCGATCTGGCCGTTGCCCTAAATTGCGGACAGATTAAAACCGGTTCTGCTTCACGTACAGACCGGATAGCTAAATATAACCAACTGATCCGTATAGAAGAAATGCTGGGAAGTACCGGCATTTATCCAAAAGGAAAGATCAGGTTTGGCAGCAAATAAATATTAGTGAGTTGTGAGAAAGAAAAAAATCACTTCGCACCTTTCACTTCTCACGATTCTCACATCTGTTAATTAGTTTATCTCTATCAATAAATAGTTTATTTCTATTTTTGAGAGATAAACTAACTATTTAGTTAATTCCCTCATGAAAAAAATCATCCCTATTCTCACCAACAAATACCTCATAGCTTTCAGCTTTTTTGTGGTATGGATGCTTTTTTTTGACCAGCGTGATTATTTTCAGCAGCGCGACAGGCAGGCGGAACTGAGAAAACTGGAAGCCAAAAAGCGCTATTACGTTCAGGAAATCGAAAAAACGCGCAAAGAACTCACTAATCTTCAGAACAATCCCGCCGCCCTCGAAAAATTCGCCCGTGAGCGCTACCTGATGAAAAAAGACGGTGAGGATATCTTTATTATTGAAGATTCCGGATCACTGAAGAAATAAATTCAGCCTAAAATCGTTAACTCCCGCTTTCCCTTTTCCCCCGCAATATTCCGTAACATACATCGTTTTATTAAAACGCCGTGTGGTCTTAGATCACGGTGTTATAAAAGAGTATGAAAAAGTTTAAGGAGGAGGATTTGATCCTGTATTTATATAAAGATTGCTCACCCGGGCTGAGCGCTGCCATTGAGGAAGCCACTGAACTGGACCTTGAACTGAGAGATCGTTTACAGGTGCTGCGCCGTACTATCCGGCAGCTCAACAAATTAAAGCTAACATCTCCCTCAAAACAATCTATTAAGGCTATTCTGAAACATGCGGAGAAGAAATAGCTATTTTACATTCTTTTCGATTAAATTTAACTCCACTAAAATGACGGGTATGCAAACTGTTTGCCGTAATGCTTTCTTTATAATCCTTTGTACCATCACCACAGCCTATGCACAACCGGCGGGGAAAGTGTATGAAACAAGGGTAGTGAAAAGTTCCATATTGGAACGAGATGTACGTTATTCAATTTATCTGCCCGCCGATTATGAAACCTCCGACAGAAAATACCCTGTTGTGTATCTGTTGCATGGTTACACCGATGATAATACCGGCTGGTTACAGTTCGGAGAAGTAAACCGCTATGCAGATAAAGCGATTGCTGATGGTGCTATTCCTCCTATGATTATTGTGATGCCTAATGGCGATTCAAGCTGGTATATCAATTCTTATGATGGCAAAGAGAGGTATGAAGATTTTTTTGTGAAAGAATTTATGCCCTCAGTTGAAAAAACCTATCGTATTAAAGCGGAAAAAAAATACAGGGGTGTTGCCGGTTTATCGATGGGTGGGTACGGCACACTGATCTACGCTTTAAAATACCCTGAGCTATTTGCCGCTGCTGCTCCATTAAGCGCGGCGGTGTTTGATGATACCGCAGTGGTAAATACGCCGGCAGACAGGTATGATGGTATTTTTGGACAGTTATATGGCCGGAACCTGAAAGGCAGGGACCGGCTGAATAAAGACTGGTATGACAATTCTGTATTGAAGATGGTAGAAAAAAAATCAGCAGAAGAATTGCGAAAAGTGCGTTACTGGATTGATTGCGGGGATGATGATTTTTTAACGAAAGGGAATTGCCTGTTACATATTGCCTTATCGGAGAAAAAAATACCACATGAATACAGGGTTCGCGATGGCGCCCATACATGGACCTACTGGCGCACCGGCATTACGGATGCTTTAAAATTTATCGGCGATAGTTTTCACCAGTATTAATTTTTCGCCTCCAAGTAGTCAATTTCTTAATGACCAGGAAACAGCGTTACGATCTCATACTGGATTATTTTCAGCAAAATGTTCCCAATGCTGAAACAGAATTGTTGTACGATAATCCGTACCAGTTATTAGTGGCAGTTATCCTCTCTGCCCAATGCACGGATAAACGGGTAAACCTTACTACGCCTGCCATCTTTGCCAGATATCCCGTTCCTGCAACCATGGCGAAGGCTGGCTTTGATGAATTGTTTTCATTGATCCGCAGTATTTCTTATCCTAATAATAAAACCAAGCACCTGATTGGCATGGCCAGTATGCTGCTCGAAAAATTTGGGGGCGCTGTGCCAATGACTGTAGATGAGTTGGTACAATTGCCGGGAGTGGGCAGAAAGACGGCGAATGTAATTACCAGTGTAATAGATCAGCAACCTAATATGGCAGTGGATACACATGTATTCAGGGTGAGTAAACGGCTTGGCCTGGTTTCACAAAAAGCATCCACGCCTTTAGCAGTTGAAAAAGAACTGATTAAACATATTCCGAAAGAACTTGTGCACAAAGCCCATCACTGGTTAATATTACATGGAAGATATATTTGCCTGGCCCGAAATCCGAAATGCGAAACCTGTGGGGTAAAAGACTGGTGTGATTATTACAATAAGAATAATCAACAAAGGGTTTAAAAATGAACTTCTACGTATTTGTAACTTCTCTGTGAACCTTTGTGCGCTCCGTGTTGAAAGAGAAACAGCGGAGTTTTTTTTAACACGGAGCGCACAGAGGTTAAGGAGTTTCACGGAGTTTATTTTTGCTTTTTATAAGGGTATACGAATCATCAATAAACCCCTGTAGTTGTTGAGTACTCAAACTGCCGTTTACAATAACGGTGTTCCAGTGTTTTTTATTCATGTGGTAGCCGGGGAGTATCGTATCAGGATGTTCTTCTCTTAATTCAAGCGCCTGGTCAGGATCGCATTTTACATTGAATTGCAAAGGATAGCTGTCGAGCCCTGCAAGTAAAAACATTTTTCCATTTACTTTGAACACCAAAGTATCCGGCCCGAATGGCAGGGATTCTTCCACTCCGGGTTTACTTAAACAAAACGCTCTTAGCTGTTCTATATTCATGCATATAAACTTAGCTAAGAACGTTCGAAAAACCTATCATTTTTTTATAACATCTTCCTGATCACATCAATCAATTCACCTTTCGTAATTGGAATACCCATCACTTTATTATAAGGCTTCGCATCTACTAAATATTCATCGCGGATGATTTTAACGAGTTGCCCGTTATTGATCTCAGGTATCAATACCTGGTCAAAGTTCTTTATTATGTCTCCGAGATTTCTCGGGAATGGACGTAAGTAACGGATATG
>CAYHTC010000061.1:0-11750 GCA_964359445.1 uncultured Sediminibacterium sp.
TACTTCCCCCTAAAGACAGCCACAACTGATTGGTATTAAAATTGGCTGCTTCCGCAGCCTGCTGAACCGTCATATTGAACTCTACCATGTTTAAAAAGAACTGCAACAGATTCTGATCCTGCGTATCGCCACCCTGAACACCAAAACATAAAAACGGTTTGCCATCTTTAAGCGCCAGTGATGGTGTTAAAGTAACCCTTGGTCTTTTTCCCGGGGCTACCACATTAAATGGATCAATGGCCGGATCTAATACAAAGCTCTGCATACGCTGACTCATACCGATACCCGTATTACCTGCAATGCAGGCAGGCAACCATCCGCCACTGGGCGTGACAGATACAACCCAGCCGGAAGTATCAGCGGCTTCTACTGAAGTAGTACCACGCCATAACCTGTCCATATACAATTCATCCGCTTTCGCCAATGCCTGATTGATTTCAGTGCTGTTAATAGTTGTCTGATCATGTTTGGGAATAGCCGTTCCTGATTTAACAGCGCTATCCAGTAAAGATTCTCTTTGTTTAATCAAATCCAAAAAGGGATTTACTTTTCCTTCATACGGATAAGGATCACCCGGCCCTGCCTTGGCATCATTCCTGTCTGCTAAAATTTGTTCAGCTCTTTCTTTGGCATAAGCCTTACTTAATAATCCTTTCATAGGTTCTTCAGGGGGGAAGTAAGGATCGCCATAATAAAAATCACGATCAGCAAAAGTCAGATTCAATGTTTGGTATAAAGTATGCAAGTATTGTGTGCTGTTATAGCCCATTGATTTCAGGTCGAAATTCTCTAAGATATTCAGCGATTGCAAAAGCATGGGCCCCTGTGTCCACTGTTGCAATTTATATACATCAATCCCTTTATAGTTGGTTTGTAAGGGTTCTTCCACCAATGGTTTCCATTTGGCAAGGTCTTCCATCGTAATTAATCCTCCCTGTTCTTTACTGCCTCTCACAAATTCTGCTGCAATATCTCCTTTGTAAAAACGGTCGTATGCAGCCATGATGGCTTCTTTACGGTTTTTCTTATTCTTCAGCGCTTTTTGTTCAGCTTCTACCAGTTTGGAAAGTGTTGCCAGCAAATCTTTTTGTACAAATATTTCTCCTGCCTCAGGTGCTTCTCTTTTTTCGTTGGGATGTGTTAAGAAAACGGCTTTTGAATAGGGCCATTGTTTAATCATTTCTTTGCCCCTTTCCATACTATTGGCCGTTTGGGCCTCAATAGGGTAGCCGGCTGCCAGTTGCATGGCAGGCGCCAGTACTTCTTTCAGACTCATGGTGCCATAGTCAGCCAACATCAAACACAGGCCCCCAACGGTTCCGGGTGTGGTGGCAGCTAATGGACCATATTCTGGTGGAAAATGGTAGCCTTTACCGGTAAAAAAATCAACCGTTGCACCAGTGGGCGCTACCCCCATGGCATTAATGGCGATTACTTTTTTTGTTTTTGGATTATAAATCAGGGCCTGTGTTTCACCGCCCCAACTCAGTACATCCCACATGGTACAGGTAGCGGCCAGCATGGCACAGGCCGCATCAACCGCATTACCCCCTTTTTGAAAAACCATGGAACCTGCCGTGGCGGCCAGGGGCTTTCCGGTAACAGCCATCCAGTTTTTGCCATGCAAAGGAGGTTTCTGTGTTGGTTGCGCAGAGGCCGAAAAGAAAAGGATAAACAATAAGCCGGAGAAAAAGATTTTTTTCATAAATGATCAATTGTTAGGGAAGATAGGTGCTCAATTCTTGCGGGTTAAAGTTAAGGATCAAAAACGTATTTCTGACACTTATATGGCAGTGTATACGTTACCTCCTTATATAGCCATGCATTACAGGAATGAGCATAAATAAAATTTTGGTCATCGGCAGTGCCAATGCTTAATGTAATGTTGCTGTTATATGCAGCAGTACCGGCCATGATCATTCTTTCCCAATAATCCTATACCTTACCATTTGTTTTATTGTAATAATTTGGAGCAGAAGCGATGAATTATCTGAAAATGAGATGTAAAATGGCAGTATTTTATGAATGAAAGAAAAATTTTAATTGTGGAGGATGAAAAAAAAATTGCCGGCACCCTTAAAAAGGGGTTGATGGAAAACGACTACTATGTAGACCTGGCTTTTGATGGATTAATAGGGAAACATTTATTTTTTGCAAACACTTATGACCTGGTTATTCTGGATATTAATTTGCCCGGACTAAATGGATATGAGCTTTGTAAAATAATCAGGAGTCATAATCGGCAGATACCTGTAATCATGCTTACCGCGATGACCACAACAGAAGATAAAATTGAAGGATTTGATTCCGGCACTGACGATTATATTAGTAAACCTTTTGAATTCAAAGAACTGCTCGTAAGAATACGGGCATTACTTAAAAGAACCCTGCATCAGCAATTGCCGGCAGGCAATGTGCTGAAAGTGGGTGATCTGGAGATTAATCTGGATAGTAAACAGGTAAAGCGCGATAACCAGGAAATAGTGCTTACCGCTAAAGAGTTTCAGTTACTGGAATATTTTATGCGTAACAGAAACAGGGTAGTATCCCGGGCTGATATTGCTGCAGGTGTATGGGATATCGATTTCGATACTAAAACGAATGTAATTGACGTGTATGTAAATTACCTGCGCAACAAAATAGACAAGCATTTCAGTACCAGGCTGATTCATACCCAGGTAGGAATGGGGTATGTTTTAAAGGAATCATAATATATGAAGCTCAAATACAGGATAACCTTGCTGTTTACCTTGGTGGTTTCTATCATATTATTATTGCTTTGCCTTGCTGTTTATTATGCTTCAGAAGTAAGAAGGCAAAATGTGCTGGACAAAAAACTCCGCAACCGGGCACTTACCACAGTAAATCGGTTGCTTACAATAAAAGGTATTAACAATGATTTATTAAGAAGAATTGATGAATCTACTTTTGTAACCATTTATGACAAATCGGTTGTTGTTTATAATGAATTACAGCAGGAAATTTACGCCTATGCCGATAGTAACATAGCTGCTGTTAAAATAGGCAGTGCTGGTTTTAAAAAATTGTTGATTGATGATGAATATTCATTTGAGCAGGGCGAAAGTCATGCATTGGTAATCAGCTACCAGATTTACAGGAAAAGGTATACGGTAGTTTCTGCAGCATATGATATGGATGGGCTGGAAAGGATTTCAGAATTAAAGAGTATACTCTTGGTTAGTTTCATTTCCGGTATTTTGCTTACTTTTATTTCCGGTCTTTTATTTTCATACAATATTGTAGCCGCTATCAAAAAAATAGCTGATGAAGTAAAAGAAATATCTTCCAAAAATTTATCCAGAAGGATCGTATTGCATGAGCCCAAAGATGAATTATATGAGTTGTCTGATACATTCAATGAACTGCTTGCCCGGCTGGAAGAATCTTTTAGAATGCAGCGACACTTTATTTCCAATGCCTCACATGAGCTCTCCACTCCATTAACTTCCGTTTTAAGTCAGTTGGAAGTTACTATGCAACGGGAAAGGAGTAAGGATGAATATAAATCGGTTTTGTTTTCAGTATACGAGGATGTAAAAAACCTCAACCAGCTAACCAGGAGTTTATTGGAGATTGCCAAAGCCAGTGGCAGTGCTGACGGAATGAAGCTGGCGCCAGTTAGAATGGATGAGTTACTGATGAAATTGCCTTCGGACCTTCGTGGTATTGATCAGCGATACCTGGTAAATATGGATTTTATGCCCTTCCCTGATGATGAGAAAACATTATTGGTCTTTGGAAACCCCGACCTTTTATACATTGCCGTAAAAAATGTGGTACTGAATGCCTGCAAATATGCGGCCGATCATACCGCATCGGTAAGGCTTTTATTTTCTGAAGGTCTTATTGATATTCTTGTTACAGACAATGGACCAGGTATCCGTGCTGAAGAGCAGGAACTGATTTTTCAGCCCTTTTACAGAAGTGCAGTGTCGCGGGATAAACAAAAGGGTTTCGGTCTGGGCCTTTCACTCGCATTGCGGATCACCAAGCTTCATAAAGGAGAGATAAAACTGGCTTCTACCGGCAATACCGGAACCTGTATTTCTATCCGGTTTCCAATTGCCGGAAAATTTTAGCGATGATCCCCTGCGCCTGCCTTGCTGAATAAATCCGGCAATAAAAAACCGGTATAAAAAATTAGTTATTAAAACCCGTATTATTTTTTTATTAACATTTAATTGTCACAACCACCGGATTTTTTAAAAACAAAAAGCTACTTTTGCTAAAATGAACACAAGCGTAAATAGAATTTATTCATCCCGTAAGGTTAATGTGTATACAGCCCTTATGTTTGCGCTTGCTGTTATGTTATTGATCGTTTCATGCCCTTTAAAGCGGTTACTGCAAGACAACTTTGTTTTCAATTCTTCATCCGTAGTAAAGACCAGTCAAACAAATATTAACCAGCGTACCGGCGCTGATCATATCGCTACTGCTAATTGCTGTGCGGTTAAGAAAAAAACTGTTCTTGTAAAATTGGATTTATCACAACAGTGTAAATTACCGGTTCCTTTATACCAGTCAAACATTACCGGGCACCCGGGTTTTGATATAAATTATTTCTTAAGCGGAATAAGTTATAGGTATGGTGTCTTAGTATCATCTGATTTTTCTACACTCTCCCTTTTTCTGCAACATCGCCGGTTGCTTATTTGATTTTTTTTCTTCCTT
Organism: uncultured Sediminibacterium sp.; assembly: GCA_964359445.1. Classification (GTDB taxonomy): domain Bacteria; phylum Bacteroidota; class Bacteroidia; order Chitinophagales; family Chitinophagaceae; genus Sediminibacterium. The sequence continues at coordinate 4,696 of CAYHTC010000061.1, forward strand.
TTTGGTTCCATTGCAATGCCTGCCGGCTTTATATCCGCTTCAGGGCTATAATTCAATTTACACAGAAAGAAAAAATGATACATAAAATAATTGTGTTAGCCGCCTTTTGGTGCCTGCTAACAAGCCAGGTTGTTTACGCTCAGAAAAAAGTGTATTCATTAGAGGAAGTTTGCCAAAAAACACTCCGGCAATACCCTTCATTAGCATCAAAAAAATACCAGATAGAGCAACGGGAGCTGGATAGAGACTTTATAAAAAAAGAACGCTTACCAGAAGTGAATTTCCAGGGACAACAGAGTTATGGTTCGTACCAGGGAGTTCCGGGTGCCTTTTTTCCTCTTGCCGGAATTTACAATACCAGTGGTGGTGATAAAGACCTGAATGGAAAAAACAACGCTGTTTCTAATTTATATACATCTGCCGTGCTGCAATGGAATTTTGTGCAGTTTGGCAGGATAAGAACGAAACTGGATATTGCGGATGTAGCCATACAACTGAGTAAAATGGCGTTAACACAGGAAGAATTGCGATTACAAACTGCTGTTGCCCGTCAATACTTTACTATTTTGCGGAGCACCGCATTTCTCTCCATAAATACAGCAGATGCAAAACGATTGGAAGATTTATTTGACTTATCTAAAGCACAGGCAAATGCAGGTTTACGCCCCGGTGCAGATACTTTATTGGTAAAGTCGAACTATTACCAAATTAAAGGGCAGGTAAATGAGCAGCAGGCAATATTAGAAACAGCGGGGATGCATTTAGCGGCCCTTATTGGTGAAGATGCAAACAGCTTCGCAATAGACGCTTCCCTATTTAATGCTACTAAAACTTTTACAGAATCACCTTCTACTGACAGCCTGAACAACCATCCCTATCTGCAATATTTAAAAGCAACCATCCTGTATGCAAATGCATCGTTAGAAGCGGTTAAGCGCCTGCCTTATCCTTCTGCGGGTTTATTAGCAGGTACAGGTATCAGGGGTTCCGGTATTAATAGTTCAGGAATAGCAAATAGTAGTTTTTCGGAGCCGTGGAAAAGTAATACATCAGGTTATCTTATAGGAGTTGGCGTAACATGGAATTTTTCTTCGCTTTATCAAAATAAGGTAAAACAAAAAATGGCAGAGAAGGAAATTCAATCTGCGAAAGCGGATTATGAAGAAGCAAACCTTCAATTAAAAACCTCCTATAGTACCGCTGTAAGCAGGTGGAAACAACAAAGGGCAAGACTAATAGATGCCCATACTGCTCTTGAAGCTTCTCAACAAGCATACGATTTATATGTAATAAGGTATGAAAACGGATTAATCAATTTGATTGAATTATTGCAACTGCAAAAAACGTTGCAGGATGCGGAAATTAATTATGTAACAGCTACAGGCGCTTATTGGGATGAACTGATAAACCAAAGCGAAAGCGCAGGAAACCTGTCGTTGTTACTGTCTCAAATCAATCCTTAATTTATAATTCAACATATATGAATATTATTCGCTTCGCACTTCGAAAACCAATTGCGGTAATGGTGGTGGTTATGGCTATTGGCTATTTTTCGTTTTTAGTAGTAAAAAAAATTAATGTAGATATTTTTCCGAAAATTGAATCCCCCGCCATTTATATCGCCATGCCCTATGGTGGGTTAACACCTTCCTACATGGACGGTTTTATGGCAAACGAATTTCAGAAGGTACTGGTTTTTGTAAGTGGCGTTAAAGACATAGAATTTAAAAGCATACAAGGTTTTACGCTCATGAAGCTTAGCTTTTATGCCGGAACAGACATGGCACAGTCAGCAGCAGAAGTTTCTACCCAGGTATCCCGTGCCATGGGCTTTTTACCACCTGGCTCCGTACCCCCGCAAGTAGTACGTTTTGATGGAAGTTCTTTACCCATCGGCCAGTTGGTATTTGAAAGCAATAAACGTTCCATCAGCGAAATTCAGAATCTTGTGTTGACAAGGATACGCCCAATGTTTGTTACTATTCCGGGTATAACAGCTCCTGCCCCTTTTGGCGGAAATATCCGCTCCATTATAATAAAGGTTAATCCAGACCTCATGCAATCGTTTGGCTTATCGGAAGAAGAAGTAATGACTGCCATTGCAAAAAACAACCTGCCTTCACCTGCAGGTAACATACGTATGGGAGATAAGAATTTTATGAGCCCTGTTAACTCCCTGGCGAAAGGTACTGACGAATTTTTAAATCTTCCAATCAGGGTAAGCCCTACGGCTACTGTTTTTGTAAAAGATATTGCTACGGTAGAAGATGCGGCAGACATCACTACAGGTTATGCGGTTGTTAACGGTAGACGTTCAGTGTATTTACCGGTTATTAAAAAAGCAGACGCCTCTACTTTGAAAGTGGTGAAAAATCTGAAAGAAGCGCTTCCTATGTTAAAGGAGGCCCTTCCTGATGATGTTAAGATAGATTATGTTTTTGACCAATCCATTTATATAGAACGGTCCATCAAAAACCTGGTACACGAGGGAATACTTGGGGCAATACTGACAGGACTGATGGTTTTACTTTTTCTGGGTGATAAACGGGGAGCGCTCATTGTTGTGTTTACTATTCCAATATCCATTTTATCTGCTGTGCTATTACTTTTTGCCTTTGGCCACACCATTAATATGATGACGCTGAGTGGCCTTGCATTGGCTATTGGAATTTTAGTAGATGAGGCAACCGTAACCATAGAAAACATACATCAGCATTTTGAAAAGGGCAAACTAAAATCAAGGGCAATACTGGATGCCTTACTGGAGATATCTGTTCCCAAACTATTGATACTACTCTGTATTCTATCCGTATTAATTCCTTCTTTTATAATGACAGGCATTCCTAAGGATATGTTCTTACCACTATCACTGGCTGTGGGCTTTTCCATGATTGCTTCCTTTATTTTTTCGCAAACTTTTGTGCCGGTTGTGGCTAACTGGTTAATGAAAAATAAAAAACATACGCCACACTTTACCCACAATGGCAAACACAAATTATCACGTTTTGAAAAATTTAAAAAAAGGTATTTGATTATTACCCGTTCTTTTCAAAAGAAACCAATATGGGTACTGGCTATCTATGGAACCGTTGTTATTGTATTAGTTGCCATAGGGTTTTCGCTTATCGGAACTGATATTATGCCTGCAAGCGGAACAGGAGATTTACAGGTGAGAATTATTGCTCCGCAGGGAACACGTATTGAAAAAACAGAACAATACCTTCACCAGGTTACGGATGTTATTGCCCGGGAAACAGGAAATAATGGTATCGCAATTTCGTCGGCTTTTGTTGGTACGCAACCTTCAGGTACCGCCATTAACCCCATCTTTCTTTTTACCAGTGGCTCACAGGAAGCTGTATTACAGGTTTCCATAAATAAAGAAGCGCTTTCACAATCAATGAAGCAACTGAAAGAAAGCATCCGTAAAAAAGTACTTGAGAAATATCCTGAACTACAAATCTCCTTTGAGCCAATTGAACTGGTAGAAAAAATTATGAGCCAGGGAACCAATACACCGGTACAAATAAGAATTGCTGCAGGACAGCTACCCCAGGCGGAAAATTATGCTAAGAGAATTGAAGCAGGATTAAGAAAAAATGAATTCCTCCGTGACATCAGAATTGAAGAACCTCTACATTATCCCACATTACAGATTGAGGTTGACAGGGAACGGGCCTCACAATTTGGACTTACCATGCAGGATATCACACAAGTGATAACTATGGCAACTTCTTCCACACGATTTGTAAATAAATCACTTTGGAGAGACCCGAAATCTGGCCTTGTTTTTCAGGTGCAGATGCAGGTTCCCGAAGCAAGCATGAAGGCTGCAGATGATTTAAAAATGTTGCCATTAAAATCAGGTCAGTCAAGACCCATCCTGGACGATGTGGCGGGGCTTTCTTTAGGAGAAGAGCCGGGACAGGTAAACCGGCAGGGGGCAAACCGCTATGTTACTATCGCTGCAAATGTGCATGATAAGGATTTAGGCACTGCATCCAAAGCAGTATCAAAAGCAATTGCGGAAGCAGGAAAAAAACCGAAAGGCGTTATTGTTTCTGTACAAGGGCAATTGCAGCTATTGGCTGATACTTTACATGGATTGCAAACCGGACTGGTAATAGCCATTGTAGTAATCTTTTTAATGCTGTCCGCGTATTATCAATCATTTACCTTATCAGCAATGATACTGTCCGTTGTTCCCGCGGTAATTGCCGGTAGTTTAATGATGCTTTTATTTTTTGGGAGTACCCTGAATCTTCAATCTTACATGGGAATAATCATGTCGGTTGGCGTATCCGTTTCCAATGCGTTTTTAATGGTGGACCACGGAGAAAAGAGCCGCTTTAAAAATAAGATGGATGTAAAAGTAGCTGCAGTGCTGGCTGCATCTTCCCGCCTTCGTCCAATAATCATGACCACGCTTGCCATGATAGCGGGAATGATACCAATGGCATCAGGTTTGGGTGAAGGTGGTGAGCAGGTAGCGCCCCTGGGGCAAGCCGTTATCGGGGGTTTAATTATGTCTACTCTAACAACTCTCCTGGTTCTGCCGCATCTGTTTATCGTTATTCGTAAAAAAGCAAGCCTGCAAGGCATTTCTCTTGACCCTGATGACCCATCCAGCCGTTATGCCGCTGAAGAATTAATAGTTCCTGATTATAAAACTAAAATCAAAATATAATGAGATCGTTTATATATCCCCTAATTGTGGTAAGCCTGATTGTATTGCAAAGTTGTTCAGGCAAACAAGAGAAAACAGGACAAGCTGAAGTTGCAAAAAAACAAGGCTCAGGCCCTTCATTTAAAGTAGCAACGGTTACATCAGGGCAACCTGAATTTTCTATTACATTACCTGGCGAATTACTTCCGTATGAGCAGGTGAATATCTATCCCAAAATAAAAGGCTTTATTAAGAAGATATATGTTGACAGGGGCAGTTATGTAAGCAAAGGGCAGTTACTGGCAGAACTGGAAGCTCCGGAGATTGGAGAACTATATTCCGCAAGGCAATCAGCAACAGGCACAGCCTATCAAAAATATCTTTTCAGTAAACAATCTTATAACCGCTTAAAAGAGGCATCGAATAAAAATGGCGCTGTCGCTACCATAGAACTGGAAAGAGCTTATGCCCAATTATTAGGCGACAGCGCTTCTTATAAAAGCAGCAGGTCAGAAGCATCCGCATCCAGACAAATAAAAAATTATCTAAGAATAACAGCTCCATTCAGTGGTGTAATTACCGGAAGATTTATATCAGAAGGCGCCCTTGTTGGAGATAATGCGGCCAAAGGCGAGCCATTGTTTCAGTTAGCACAACAAGACAGGTTAAGGCTTACCGTAGCCATACCGGAAAAACAAGCTCAATCTTTGCCACCTGGTACAAAGGCAGGTTTTACCGTTGTTGATTTTCCCGGCAAAACATTTACAGCCACCTTATCCCGGAACAGTGGCGCTTTAGATGTTGCATCCCGTTCTGTAATAGCAGAGTTTGATATACCAAATTCCGGAACAGGACTCAGAGCAGGACAATATGCGAAAGTAAATATTCAGTTAATGAGGGCACAATCAACGCTATGGGTTCCGGCAACAAGCGTAGTTCAGGCGCAATCAGGTTTATTTGTTATAAAAACCGAAAAGAATATTACCAAACGAATACCGGTTCAAACAGGTACAACTGCAGACAGCCTGATTGAAGTTTTTGGAGATTTACAGGCGGGTGATACAATACTGCTAAAAGGAAGCGAAGAAATTAAAGAAGGAATAAAAATCATCAAAATGTAAGCCCGGCTATTTTTATCATTTAAAAGCAGCGGCAAATACTTACCGTATTTACCACTTGTTCTGAGATGCTGCAAACAAAGGGGATACCCGGTTATTCATTTTGGGTTTTTGTTAACGCTCAATTGAAATACATTAGTAGTCGCTAACTCAATAACCATGAGAAAAATACTACTCTTCATCGTATTTGCATTTTTATTGGGTAGTTCCTACTCCCAGAAAATAAAATTATTTGTTGACTGTTCCAGCACCTGGTGTGATCTCGCCTTCATTAAAACAGAGGTTAACTATGTAGATTTTGTGCTGGATAATAAAGCGGCAGATGTGCATGCGCTTATCACCCAACAAATCAATGGCGGCGGCGGTAGCCGGTACCAGCTCATTTTTTACGGGCAAAATAATTTTGAGGGACAATCAGATACGCTCCGCTTCAATGTAAAACCAAACAATACTGGTTTTGAAACAAGGGCTGTATTAGTAAAATATTTGCAACTCGGCCTCATACCTTTTGTCAGCAAGACTACATCGGTTGAAAACATCAGTATTCAGATGAAGGAAAACCGGGTTACGGATTCGGGGGCGGTTACTGCAATAGCAACCAAAGATCCCTGGAATTTTTGGGTACTTCGCGTCAGTACCAATGGTAATATTAACGCTGATAAGGTGTATAAAGGATTCCGGTATTCCGGAAATATATCCGCGAACCGTGTTACAGATAAATTGAAAGTATCTTTTAACTTTAATTTCGGTAAGAACAAAACCACCTACGAATTTGATAACGGTGCAGGCGGTACCGATAAGATTGAGGTAAAAAATGAAAATTACCAGGTTAATCACCAACTGGTTAAAAGTCTGAGCGAACATTGGTCCATTGGTTATAACCTCACGGCTTCCCGAAGCACGTTTAATAACTATCAATTCCTTGGTGTGATAAAACCAGCGATCGAATATGATGTCTTTCCTTATAAGATGGTAACCAATAAACTGCTGACAATCCGCTACGGAATTGATTTATCTGCAAGTCGTTTCTTCGATACTACGCTCTATGGTAAAACCCGGCAGACATTGCTGGGGCATGGCATTGATGTGGTGCTTACCTATAACCAAAAATGGGGTGCCATCAATATTTCCGGTAACTATCATAATTATTTAAACAATCCCAGCTATTACAATATTGGACTGGGGGGTGGCGTGAATATTCGTATCACAGGCGGGCTCTCTTTCAATATGTATACTTTTGGTTCCATTTTAAGGGACCAATTATACTTACC
>CAYHTC010000062.1:0-11741 GCA_964359445.1 uncultured Sediminibacterium sp.
TACTGCCGCCCAGGAAGCTAAAAATCCTAAAAGGGATATGCCCATCGGTATCCTTGGATCATTGGTGATCTGTACTATTTTATACATCCTTTTTTCGTATGTATTAACCGGTGTGGCGCCTTATACCGATTTTGTAAAATCAGGAAAAGAAGCTTCCGTAGCCTATGCCATCGAAACCTATATGGCAGGATATGGCTGGCTGGCCAAAGCGGTTACCATCGCTATTCTAGCCGGTTTCTCTTCAGTGATATTGGTGATGTTAATGGGGCAAAGCCGTGTATTCTATACCATGTCTACAGACGGCCTCCTGCCAAAAGCATTCTCTGATCTGCACCCTAAATTCAGAACACCATACAAATCAAATATAATCCTGTTCTTATTTGTAGGCGCTTTTTCAGCCTTTATTCCGGGCAGTGTGGCAGGCGATTTAACCAGTATTGGTACCCTGTTCGCCTTCGTATTGGTATGCGTTGGTGTTTGGGTGATGAGAAGAAATGATCCCGACAGGGTTCGTCCATTTAAAACCCCGCTGGTTCCATTGGTGCCAATATTAGGTATGCTTGTTTGTACGGCCATGATTGTTTCACTGCCAAAAGAAACCCTCTTGAGCGCAGCGGTTTGGATGGTAGCGGGATTGGTGGTGTACTTTGGGTATAGTAAGCGTAATAGTAAATTGGGGAATTAGGAGTTTGGAGTTTGGGAATTTAACTCCAGACTCCTAACTCCTAACTCTTTTTATCCAGGGTTGGCTGCTAAGCTTGCTTATATTAATTTTGCCAACCTTTCAAGCCGGTAATCTTTATAATTTACATTACTATGGGACGGATATTTGAAGTTAGAAAAGCCACCATGTTTGCCCGCTGGGACCGGATGGCGAAGCAGTTTACCCGTATCGGGAAAGAAATTGTTATTGCCGTAAAAGCCAATGGCCCCGATGTAGCCACCAATCCCGCGCTCCGCAGGTGTTTTCAGAACGCGAAGAGTGTGGGTATGCCCAAGGACCGTGTAGAAGCCGCTATCAAGCGGGCCATGGGTAAAGACACCAGCAACTACGAAGAGATCTTATATGAGGGCTATGCGCCCCATGGTGTGGCCCTATTGGTAGAAACGGCTACTGATAACCACGTGCGGACTGTGGCGAATGTAAAAAGTCATTTTAACAAAGGGCATGGCGCTCTTGGTAATAGTGGAAGTGTTAGTTTCCAGTTTAAGAAAATGGGAGTATTTAAACTCAAACCCGAAGGACTGTCTATTGACGACCTGGAACTGGAACTGATAGACCATGGCCTGGATGAGCTGGGTGAAAGTAATGACGACCAGGGCAACCCCATCATCGTATTACGCTGTGCATTTGCAGATTTTGGCAACCTCCAAAAAGCGTTGGAAGATCAGGGTCTTTCGCCCATCAGTTCCGAACTGGAGTGGATACCTACGACCACCGTACCCGTGTCTGATACTGAAGCGGAAGATGTAAGTAAACTCATTGAAAGACTGGAGCAGGATGAAGATGTGAACAGGGTGTTTCATAATATGGGATAAAAGAGTTAGGAGTCGAGGAAATTTTACTCCTAACTCCTAACTTCATTATATGAATGATGTGTATCTGATAGATCATCCGATTGTCCTCTTCGATGGTGTATGTAATCTTTGTTGTAGCAGTGTGCAATTCATCATTAAACACGATCCGAAACACTTGTTCAGGTTTGCTTCTTTGCAAGGTGAATTTGGGCAACAGGTTTTGGAACAATACCATTTACCCGCCGCAGCATTCAGTTCCTTTATTTTGTTAGAAAAGGGAATCGTTTATACCAAATCTTCCGGCGCCCTACGTGTAACCAGAAAACTAAATGGACTTTGGTCCGGCCTTTATGCATTCAGCATCATTCCACCCTTTATCAGGAATGCAGTATATAATTGGGTAGCAAAAAACAGGTATCAATGGTTTGGTAAAAAAGAGGCTTGCCCGATACCAACCACTGAGTTAAGCAAATTTTTTCTACCTTAACCCGTCCAAATTATCTGTCATCTGTCATCACTCCCCCATCATCTCCCTTATCACTTCAATAATCTCCTCCGCATTTGGCTTACTAAAGTAGTCTCCATCACTTCCATAACTTGGTCTGTGTGCCCGGGAGGTAATGGTTCTGGGGCTAATATCCAACCATTGGAATGCCTTCTGTTCCTCTATCACTTTATTCAGCATATAAGCGGCGGCACCGCCGGGTACATCTTCATCAACAAAAACAATACGGCTGGTCTTTTTTAATGACGCGAGTATTTTATGGTGAATATCAAAAGGTAACAGTGTTTGTATATCCACCACTTCGCAACTGATGTCTAAATTTTGTAATCGGTCAGCCGCATCCAGTACTATGCGCAGCGTTGAACCATAAGAAACAATGGTTATATCCGTTCCTTCCCTGATTATTTCCGGAATACCTAAGGGCACGGTGAATTCAAGAAGGTTTGCCGGTATCTTTTCCTTTAAACGATATCCGTTCAAACATTCAATTACCATGGCAGGATCGTTGCCCCGCAATAAAGTATTATACATACCGGCAGCCTGCACCATATTCCTGGGCACGCAGATATACATACCACGCAAAGCATTTATGATCATACCCATTGGCGAACCGCTGTGCCAGATACCTTCCAGGCGATGACCCCTGGTGCGGATAATGATCGGACAACTCTGCTGACCCTTGGTACGGTAATGCGTGGTAGCCACGTCATCACTCAGCGGCTGTAAGCCATATAATAAATAATCGAGGTATTGAATTTCTGCAATGGGTCGCAGACCGCGAAGCGATAAACCAATGGCCTGCCCAACAATGGTTAATTCTCTGATGCCCGTATCTGAAATTCTGTCGGCGCCATGCTTATCCTGCAAGCCGGCAAAACCCTGGTTCACATCACCGATATGTCCTACATCTTCTCCAAAAGCATATACTTTCGGATTCTGTGTAAACAATGCATCAAAATATTTATTCAATACCTCATAGGCGTTAACAGGTACCGCATCAAAGGGAACCAGTGGTTTGATTACCGGAACCTGTAAAGCGCTTTTTGGTCCTTCGTTATACAGTTCGCTGTTATATAATTTCCGGCTTCCATCCAATAATGCATGATACCAGCCGGATAGTTCTTTAATGGAAGGAGAATTCGCTGCCGTTTCCATGGCCATAGAAACGGTTCTTAACACATCTCTGCGTAAGGGTTCGCGGTTTCTTTCAAGATCTTTTGCCAGTTTTTGTAAATGATTGTATTTCTCCATGTCATTTACAACCATCCCACGAATTAAAGAGATGGCTTTTGCTGCCAGTTCTTTGATAGGTGCATGGTATTTATCCCATGCCTTGTTCCTGCTTTCCCTAACATGTATTTTGGCTGCCGCCTCTATGTCTGCCAATTCATCCGCATTCGTTAAACCGGTTTCCAGCAGCCATTCCTTCATCTTCTTAATACCATCCCACTCTTTTTCCCATTCAAGACGTTCGGGGCTTTTGTACCGTTCATGACTACCACTGGTTGAATGACCCTGCGGCTGTGTTACTTCTTCTACGTGAAACAGCACGGGAGTATGTGTTTCTCTTACGGTTTGCAGGGCCTCTTCAAACACTTCACACATACCTGCATAATCCCATGCTTTTACATTATATATCCGGATACCGTTGGTACCTTCTTCTTTTTCCAGACCTCGCATGGCATCAGAAATGGAACCCTTGGTGGTTTGAATATTTTTGGGAACAGAGATGCCATACCCATCATCCCATACAAAAACAGCCAGGGGTATTTGCAATACACCCGCCGCGTTGATGGCTTCCCAAAAATGGCCTTCTGTTGTACTGGCATCACCGATGGTACAAAAACAGATTTCATTCCCATTATGACTGAGCGATTCGAATCCGGCAGCGTGCTTAGACTGACGAAAACATTTTGAGGCATAGGCCAATCCCACTGCCCTGGGCATTTGTGAAGCCGTAGGGGCCATATCGGAGGAAATATTTTTACGGTTGGCAAGGTCCAGCCAGTTACCGTTTTCATCTACAAAGCGAGTGGCAAAATGGGCATCCATCTGGCGGCCCGCACTGAAAGGTTCATTCTTTATGTCCGGATCGGCATACAACTGGGCAAAGAACTGTTCCACACTGGCCAGGCCGGTGGCAAACATAAAAGTCTGGTCGCGATAGTATCCCGCCCTGAAATCTCCTGCCTGAAAAAATTTGGCCATGGCAATTTGTGCCACTTCCTTACCATCTCCGAAAATGCCGAATTTTCCTTTACCGGTGAGTACTTCCCTCCTGCCTAATAAACTCACTTCCCGGCTTATGACGGCTGTTTTGTAGTCTTCCAATATGGTATTGCGGAAGCCTTCAAAAGAAAGCATTTTGTTTTTATATCCCAGGGAAGCAGTTTGTTCCATAAAACAAAAATAACATTAGAAGACGAATAGACTACCGGAAATTAGTTGCCAGTCAAATATCAAGCTTTTGACCTGATTTTCCGGTTTGAAAGAAGCTCTTTATTAAATTACCGCCAAAAAATGTCCATGGCACGGATTTGGCTATGGATGGATAGTTGATTAAAAATGATAAATCAGTAGTTTTACCACCCAAACCATAAAAAGATGAAAAGAATCATTGTATTACTAAGTTTATTAATTAGTACAGGGGTGTTCTCACAGACTCCGGCTGGTATTGCCTTTAAAACCACTTCGCATAGTTTTGGCAAGATCAAACAGAATGTTCCCGCCACCTTTATTTTTACGTTCACCAATAACGGCGCGAAACCCGCTGTTATTGAATTTGCCAATGCCGAATGTGGTTGTACCACACCCATATTTAGCAAGGATCCTATACTAAAAGGCAAATCAAGTACTATAAAAGTTACGTTTAACGCATCCAATCCGGGTACTTTCAAAAAGAATGTGAATATTAAATTTTTACAAGCCAATCTGCCGGTTGTGCTAACCATTACAGGAGAAGTAGTACCTGCCCCTGCTAAACCGAAAACAAAATAGGTCTGCCTGTTCCCAACTATCTTTGCCTTATGCTATCAATCAGTCAAAGGGGCCGGGCCATGCCCGCCTCACCCATACGAAAATTGGTTCCTTATGCGGAAGCCGCTAAAAAAAGGGGAATCAAAGTGTACCATCTGAATATTGGACAGCCCGACATAGAAACGCCGAAGCAGATACTTGATGCCGTGCGAAACAGTAAGTTCAAGGTGCTGGAATATAGTCATAGCGCGGGAAATGAAAGTTATCGCAGAAAATTAGTGGGGTATTATGCCAGTGTAGGCATACACGTAAATTATAATGAAATCATTATCACTACCGGTGGAAGTGAAGCTATCCAGTTTGGCCTGATGGCCTGCCTGGATGCGGGTGATGAAGTGATTATTCCGGAGCCCTTCTATGCCAATTATAACGGTTTTGCGGTGGCAGCGGGTGTAACAGTGGTACCCATCACCTCCCATATTGACAATGGTTTTGCCCTTCCGGCGATGGAAGAGTTTGAAAAGAAAATTACGCCGCGAACCAAAGCGATAGTGATCTGTAATCCCAATAATCCTACGGGTTATTTGTACAGTAATGAAGAGATGCAACAGTTAAAAGAAATTATTCTGAAACATAATCTCTTCCTCTTTTCCGATGAGGCCTACCGTGAGTTTTGCTATGAGGGAAAACAGATCAGCGCCCTGCATCTGCAGGGGGTGGATGAGCATGTGATTATTATGGATACGATCAGTAAACGGTATAGTGCCTGCGGGGGAAGAATAGGTGCACTTATTACTAAAAACAAAACGGTACTGGATGCCTTGATGAAGTTTGCTCAGGCAAGATTGAGCCCCCCTGGTTTTGCACAGATAGCCGGAGAAGCGGCGATAGACCTGCCGGCCGACTATTTTGATACCACCAAAGCCGAGTATAAATCGAGAAGGGATCTGATTGTAAAAAGACTGAATGCGATGGAAGGCGTATTCTGCCCGAACCCGGGAGGTGCTTTTTATGCAATGGCACAATTACCAATTGATGATGCTGATATATTCTGCCAATGGCTGCTCGAAAGTTTCTCTTTTGAAGGTCAAACCGTGATGCTGGCCCCTGCTACCGGCTTTTATGGAACACCCGGTTTGGGCAAGAAAGAAGTTCGTTTAGCATACGTATTAAATTTAAACGACATAAATAAAGCTATGGATTGCCTGGAAATGGCTTTACTGGAATATACAAATAAATAAAATGCTGTATATCAATAACTTAATAGAGATATTTTTTGACTATTAACAATTATTTAATAAATATTTAATTAAATAATAATATTTAATATTTAACCTTAAATTCATTTATTTTATTAATAAATTGTGAAAAATCAATAATTATTAAATAAAATACTATGAAATAGATTTTTTCCCTATCTTCGCTTCAGAAACAAAGCTACAGGGAAACAAGTTCCGGAAGACGGTTTTCAGATTAACGGATTACTACTTATCTCTTTTCTTATATGGCAAGCAATCGAAGACGTCCCCTGTTTCTACAGGGGACTTTTCATTTCAGGCTATTCACGAAAAGGTTTCCCACCGGGATACCATTCTTCATAATCACCTTTATACACACCTCATTCAGAAAATGGTACTCAAAATAAGAGTGATTGCCGAAGCTTTATCATATATATTTATTCATCCTAACACTCATCGGCCCTTTAAAGCAACAAAGCAACGATGACAGGGATCAATACCGGAGAAAATGAGAACCAGATTCAACCGATACTTTTTAGTAACACTATTTGCTTTTTACAGTGTATCCCTATCCCTTACCGCTCAGGGGTATCAGGCCATCCACGGATCGCCTTTTACCGGAAGTACCGGTATATTTAATAATCCAGCGGCATCTGTTCAATCTGCCTATCAATGGGAGTTTACGCCGTTTTCTACACAGTTAAAGATGAGCAGCAACTCACCGTATATAAAAAATTTCTCCTTAAAAAACAGAGACAGCGCTGAATTGTCTTTAAAAGAAGGATATGCCAGCCGGTTTCTTCATACGAATGCAGACCTGGGTTTGTTCAATGGCTTATACAAAATCGATAACCGGAGAGCAGTCAGCTTCGGCATCAGGGTCAGATCCTATAACCATATTAAAACGATGTCGCTTAATTATGTTGATTCCATTTCCAGTTTTAATAGTTTTCTGATAACTAATTTAAATACACCCTATGTTCAGGGTTTTATCACACATACCGGTTGGCTCGAAGCCGACCTGAACTATTCACAGGTATTGATGGAAACCAATACTTCAAAATTAAGCGGTGGCGTTACACTACAAATCATGAAAGGTATATCCGGAGCTTTTATGAAACTTAACAAGCTCAGTTATCTTTCTTCAAAAAATACTACCGATACCAGTTTTACCTTTACCAATGGCAGCGGCTCTTTGGGCTATTCCGATAATTACGACACAGATCCCGGAACCAATGCCGTAAAAGACTTTTTAAAAAATACCGTAACCCGTTTCGGGTTGAGCCTGGGGGTGGAATATCTTACCTACCAAAATGAAACCGGCGATAAGACTCCTGTTAATTACGACTGGAAAATTGGCGTCAGCCTGATGGATATTGGCTCCAATACTTTCAAACCGAGCGCTAACTCTTTATATTTTTACAATCCTGTGTCAACCCTGGCTGATAATTCGGTTGATAACAAATTGAGCGGAGCTACCAGCATGAAGGATTTTAAAGATTCTTTACGAACCATATTCACCAATAGTTCAGACATCACCGATAACTATAGCATCAGCAATCCTACCAGACTCATCATTAATATTGATAAGCATCTTACCAATCGTTTTTATCTGAACGGGGAATTGAGTATGAATTTTTTTTCTACTTCAAACTATGTAAGGCTACGAACGAGAGAACTTAACCTGTTAACGGTTACGCCAAGATGGGAAACCATTGGATGGGGCGCTTATTTACCGGTTCAATATAATACACAGGGACAACTATGGATAGGGGCAGCCATTAAAATGGGACCATTGATAATGGGTTTTCACAACCTGGGATTATTGTGGAAGAACCCAACATTGAATGGAGGGGGCTACCTTTTGCTGTCAATACATCCCTTTAGCAAAAGGAATGTATTGAGCAAAATGGATTGTCCGCGATAAACGCTATACTGCAAAACAATCAAGCGGGTTATTCTGCAGACTGGATGTTAGCCGCCTGTTTACCCTTTTTACCGTCTGTTATGTCAAATGATACTTTTTGACCTTCTTTTAAAGATTTGAATCCACCCATTTTAATGGCGGAAAAATGGGCAAACAGATCTTCACCGCCATCATCCGGTGTAATGAATCCGAAACCCTTTGCATCATTGAACCATTTTACTACTCCTGTTGGCATAATTATTATAATTTAATGGCTAAATGTAGTGATTTTCATTCGTTTTTTCACTTTTCCCCCTGCTTTTCAAGGCAATCCCTGCAGAAAATGACCTGCCAGCAATAAAAATGACCCATAATAACCCAATTAATTCAACATTATATGAAGCGGTGAATCAATATCCCCCTCCGGTTCTGGTTATTTCAATTCAGGAAAATGATATATTAATTTGCTTGCTTGAAAAAAACTGAAAAATATTTTACAGGCGATTAAATAACTTTATAACAAATATGAATAACGATTCTTTACATACAATCTCATGGGGTATCATTGGCTGCGGAAATGTTACCGAAATAAAAAGTGGCCCGGCCTTTTATAAAATACCTGGTTCTTCCTTAGTTGCAGTTATGCGTCGCGATGCCGCTAAAGCAAAAGACTATGCAGAACGCCATGGTGTTTCCAAATGGTATACGAATGCTTCAGAGCTGATCAATGATCCTGCTGTCAATGCAATTTATGTAGCCACTCCACCCAAATACCATGAAGCCTATACTATCGCGGCTTTGCTGGCAGGAAAACCTGTTTATGTTGAAAAACCAATGTCGGTTAACACTGCTTCCTGTTTGCGGATGCAAACGGCATCTGATCAAACAGGAGTGAAATTATGTGTGGCACATTACAGAAGAGCATTACCAATGTTTAACCGGATAAAACAATTATTGGATGAAGGGGTAGTTGGGAAGATCAGAACTGTGAAGTTGACCATGTTACAACCAGATCAATCATCAGTAATTGCCCTTACTGAAAACAATTGGCGGGTGGATCCGGAAATGGCGGGCGCCGGTTTATTTTTTGATCTGGCTCCCCACCAGTTGGATCTTATGGTGTATTTATTTGGCAAAGCAGTTGAAACCTATGGCTTAGCTGCTAATCAGGCAGGTTTATATAAAGCGGAAGACGTTGTAACAGGTATCATGCGCCTGGAGAATGATATCCTTTTCAATGGTCAATGGTGTTTTACAGTAGCAGAAGGCATGGAGGAAGACCTGGTTGAGATAAACGGGTCCGATGGTAAAATTTCCTTCCCTGTATTTGGTTATGAGGTAACCATTCAAACAGGCAATGAGAAAAAGGTATTAACATTTGAACCACCTGCTCATATTCAGCAACCGATGATTGCAAAAGTGGTTCAGTATTTTTTAGGAAAGGGTAATAATCCCTGCTCAGCCGCTGATGCCATCCTCTCAATGACTGTGATGGATAGCTTTGCTAAATAGGGTAGATCTCTGCAAATGAATAGTATATTACATATTACTCATATCATGCCCCGCCATAGGCTTAACGCCTTTCTTGAATATATATTCGCTTTGCAATAAGTATGCACCCGAAATTACTACTACATCGCCTGCATGCAAGCCTGATATTATTTCTATCCTGTCATCCGTTTCAACTCCTGTTTGTACCATAACGCTTTTGAATGTTTTGTTTGTGGTCCGTATCCATACGATGGCCCCCATACCATCACGGATCACCGCATTAGCAGGCAGTGTCAGTGTCTTTCTTAGCGGACTTTTCAGCAATACATAGGCAGACATTCCGGGTTTCAACTGGTTGTTGAAATTAGGAATAGATACCCGGATCAGGTTAATTCGGGTGTCGGGATTAATCTCTGGATTCACAAATTCGATCCTTCCTTTTATTTCTTTACCATCAAAATCCGGTAGCTGCACGGTAGCTATACTATTCCGATCTATTTCCGCCATTTGTGATGTATACGCCTGTGCTTCTACCCAGAGTGACGATAAATCGGCCAGTTTTACAATCGTGCTTCCCTCCATTACATAATCGCCTTCCTTTATATCTAAGTTGGTAATATACCCGGATACACTGCTATAAAATGTAGTGCCGGGTGATACTTTTTTATTATTTGCCAGTTCCTGTATCTGGCCTTCTGTCATTCCCCATAAAAGCAATTTATATTTGGCGCTTTGTATCAAATGGTTAAAATTAATCGGTGCCTCATCGGCGAATGCTTTCTTCCTGTCAAGAGCCAGCAGGTATTCCTGCCTGGCATTATTCAATTCTTCACTATATAAATCAAATAAAGGAGCGCCCTTTTTTACATAATCTCCAGGATTCTTGAAATATAACTTTTCTATTCTTCCCATTATCCTTGAACTGACTGAAGAGGCTTTCATCTGATCAAAATTCAAGGTAGCCGTTAGTACTATTTTATCACCAATGGTTCCGTCTTGAATGGTATCGCTGTAAATATTACCCAGTTGTATCTGCTGATCGCTCAATTCAATCTCGTCATTCTTTTCACCATTCGTTTTCTTCACCGGTGTCAGTTCCATTTTACAAATAGGGCATTTTCCGGGTTTATGCTCTCTTACCTGCGGATCCATGGAGCAGGTATAATATACATCTGCCGGCAGTACCGGTACCTGCGGATTCTCAGTCTTGGTTTTGCAGGATGAAACAAGTAAAAAAGCTATTGCTATAAACAAGTTATATCGCATAATTAGTTTTTAACTTTGATAAAACTTTCACTGTCCATTAAATATTGCGCGTTCGCTGCCACGGAATCTTTCACGGTAATACCACTCAAAACCTGGATATGATTTTTATGCGTGATTCCTGTGTTTATTGTATGTGCCTTAAACCCTCCTTTCACTTTTTCAAAAACCACTTTATCAAGGCCCAATGAAAGAACGGATTCTTTGGGCAACCAAAAAGCTTCTTTGGTATTTCCGGAAATAGTGGCCCTCACCTGGCTACCGACAGGAATTTTCAGTACACTGTTATTAAAGTAGACCCTTGCGGTTAGTGTTTTGCTTTCCCTGCGATAAAAAGGTTCCAGATAATTGACAGATGCCTTAAAACCCTTATCCGGAGCTGTTTCCGGTACAATACTTACCTCATTACCTGTTTTTACCAGCCCCTGGTTCTCACCGTAAATATTTAAGATGGCCCAGGCCTGTGACGGATCATATACAGCAAAAACCGATTGGCCTTTTTGCAGGTACATCCCTTCTTTTAAAGAAAGTTCCTCAGTAATGAGTGAAATATCTTTCATGGCACCGGGTTCCTTTTTCATACCACCCCCATTGGCAGATTCATGAATATGCCCGCTGTAATTGCTATATACCGAAATGGTTAAAGAAGGCACACCTGATTGTATAAGCTGCTGTAATTGCTGCATGCTCATACCAAGCAGTAATAACTTTTCTTTTGCAGCTTCGATATAGGTGGAATTCCGGGAATCATTTTCTAAAAGGAATAACAGGTTCTGTTGTGCTGTCATTAATTCGGGACTGTATATATCCAGAATCTTTTGTCCTTTGCTTATTTTCTGGTAAC
>CAYHTC010000063.1:0-11712 GCA_964359445.1 uncultured Sediminibacterium sp.
CCCTTCTTCCGGCTGGCGATTCCCCTGCAGCCAGGATAACATCTGCGCGAATGCCCGTTTCCCCAGTTTATAGCCGCTGGTTTCAACATAGGTTATTTTAGGATTGTACAACGTAGGCAGGAAACCATTGCTGATGCCTATTACGGATATGTCACCGGGTATACGCAATTTTTTTTCATGAATGGCATACATGGCGCCTATCAATATCTGGTCGCCCATACAAAAGATCGCATCGGGCCGCTCCGGTTTTTCCAGTGCGGCAAGTGTAGCCTCTTTTGATTCGATGGTTCTATCAGGAAAAGCGAATGTTATGTTTGTTTGCGGGGACTGTTTGGCGAAAACATCCTGAAAAGATTCCAGCCTTTTTTTTGTGATACTCAGATGCGGGTGACCAAAAAGGGCCAGTACATTTTTTTTCTTTTTTTGAATGATGGCCTCAGCTGCAATGGCGGCAGCTTCTTTATCGGCCAAACAAACTTTATGACACCCATCCATCGAATCAGGCACACAATCAAAAAAAATAACAGGTGTATCTAATTCACTCAACTTTATAAAAGGAGCGATTTCCTCCGTTGCATTGGTAACAGACACAAACAAACCCGCCACCCTGTTTTTCCTGAAAAGGGCAAGGTTGTTTTTCTCGGTCTGCAGGTCGTTTCCCGACTGCATAATGATAACCGAATAACCATGTAGCCGGGCATCTCCTTCAACAGCAGCGATAAAAGAGTCGTAAAAAAAATTATCGATTGAGGAAACCAATATACCTAATACATTGGTGTGTTTGGTGCGCAATTGTACGGCATAACTGTTGGGCTCATATTCCATGGCCACTGCCAGTTCTTTAACTTTTGCTTTGGTTTTGTCAGATATATCAGGATGATCTTTCAGCGCCCTTGAAACAGTTGAAATACTCAACCCCAATACCTCTGATAGTTTTTTAAGTGTGCTTTGCTGTATCATGTATTCGTATATGGCTTATTGAAGCCGGCAATCAATTCTGTAAGATACTCATTTTTCTTCCCCGCAACGTCTCTCCCGATAGGGGACTTTGCGGTTCCTGCATAAGGACAAACCTAATCTCTGTGTACCTCCTATCTTCGTACCTCTGTGTTGAAAAATATGCTCCATTCCTGAGATTCCTGAGGTTACACATCATCGGGTTTAGTTTTTAACACGGAGTTTTACAGAGAGGCAGGCCATGATAGCCGCAGCATAATGATAAAACACATCCACCCAAAATTATTAATTATTAATTAACCAAAATCTCATACTTACTCCTCGGCCTGATAGCATCCAGCCATTTATAACCACGTAGCCGAATTTCTTCATGGTTCACTTCGCGCATGGGATACATGGTGCCATCAAGATTGCGCTGGAAAGTTACCTGTTTGGCCTTGCCATCATCAAATAAAATATCTATCAGGTCGGCGCTGGATTTGTTGACGCCGATAAACTTTTTAAATTCATCCTGCCCGTAATATACATTCTCCGCATTGCCCCTGGCACGTAAAAAATTAATTTTACCGTCAGTAAAAAAAGCATTGATGGTATTGCCTTTTACCTGGTTATAATATTGTGTACTGTCTACCCGGCTGATAGCCATCGCGTTTTCAAATACCTGCAGGCGTTCCGGTTTTTTATTTCTCAGGTAGAGATAAATGGTATCTCCGGTAATCTGGTTCTCCTGTGCCCAAACAACCGGATTGGTGAACAGGCGAAAAACAGAATCCTGTAAAGAATAAAACAGGCTGTCGCCCCTGGCTTGTAAGGAATCGGAAAATATTTTCACGTTATAATAGGCTTCAAAATATTTAGTGGTACTGTCTGCCTGGCGTTTTGTACTGTCTAAGGCATTAGTCGAATCCCTGATAACCGGTACCCGCCTCGTTTTCACCAGGTCGGCTAAACGGGCCGAGTATAAAGTGTCTGCCGCAATAAAGATGGAGTCCTTACCCTGTTTAATCAGCAGGATGGGCTTTTCTGTTGCCAGTAAAATATCTTTCTTACGGTCCGTTTTAATATTATTGGCAATCATATCAAATCCCTCCGCTGTATCTTTTCCCCTGTACACAGCATTACCCCTGAATTCGCTTAGTTTGGTTGAATCATCAAAAGCCATCTCATCAGCCGTAAAAGTATAGCTGCTGTCATCAATTATGGATCGTTTAAACAGCATGCCTTTTTTATTCTTTCTGTCGAAAAATCCTTCCTTTGTTTTAATAATTCTTCCCGATGTATCAATGATGGTGGTAGGAGAGGTGAAATTGGCAATTTCGGTAGTGGTATTATACTGTAAGGTATCCGTGATGATTTTATATTCAGGATCCACCAGTCTTACATTGCGTCTGAATAATACATCTTTGGTATCGCCGTAATAATTACCCTCCATACTGGTTAATACGGTTTGCTTATTTACCAGTTTACCGCCATTTACGTAAGTGCCTATTTTCAGCGTTACATCGTATACCAGTTCTTCTGTAGTTAAGGTACCCCTGCCATCGGTTAGTTTTACTTTTTTATTCAGGTAGGCTCTTTTTTCTTTGCCTAAATATTTCAGATACTGCGCATAGGTATGTACACTATCGGCATCATTGATATGAATATTATCAAAGGCTTCCAGCGAATTATCTATCTCATTCAGAATGGCACTATCCGCATAGAAAAAGGTTTTATCCTGTTTTACTTTTACTTTACCGGCCAGGGAGGTGTATCTATGCAGGGAATCAACTGTAATAAAATTCAATCTGTCTGCATATAGTATTTCCAATAGTTTTCCTTCCGGTTGCGTTGTGTCGGCAGCAACGCGTTGCGCTTTGATTGCTTGCGCAAAAAACAACAGGCATATTAAATATGTAACAGTTTTTGAAAACATCAGGGTTGCTTCTGTGTAGAATCATTCAAAGGCGCCAGTAGCGGGCCGGACTTATCTTTTTTACCAAACACAGAAATGTTTACATAGCGTTTAGGGTGCAGGCGCAGGTCATCCATCAGTATATTGGCGCTGCGTACGGTATTGGTAAGGTTATTATACAATGTTTTATCATTCAACAATTTCCCCAGCGAACCTTCCTGTGAGCCTGCTTTCACTAAAATACTGTTCAGGTTGGCAATAGCGGTTTTAAGTTTCTCCAGTGTGCCGTTAATATCCGCCTTTGACAAATTAGCGGTTGTTTGCTCTACATTGGTCAACATCCTGGTAACCTTCTCATTGTTATCCGACAGGTTTTTGGTAAAACTGGCCACATGGTTTATTGATTGGGTGAGGGCGCCGGATTGCGCATTCAGCATGGCTTGTATAGAGGCGGAAGATATAACCAGGCTGGCAGTTGTTTTATTGATATTGGCAATTACCTGTTGCAGGTTATTTTTTGTGTTGGGATCAAAAATGGTATTGATATTCTTTAATACACTATCTAAAGAATGAACCGTGGTTTTAATCTGGTCGCCAACAGGCCCCAGTTTATTGATCACATCTCCCAGTAAGCCGGCATGGGATGCTGTTAAAATGGTATCTCCGGTTTTAAGGTACTCTTTTCCGTCACCCAGGGCAATAGCAATGCTGGCAGGACCCAATGGATTTTCTTTGATAGTAGCTACAGAATTGATGGGAATATTATACTTGTCTTTGAGCTTGATGGAAACAACAATCGAGGATAAATTTTGATCGGAATTTTCTATGTCAAAAACAGCGCCTACCTGAAATCCGTTGATATAAACCGCGTTGGATATCATGATACCCTTGGTATCTGTGTATTTGGCATATACATAATTGCCTGTTTTTAAAATGGTCTTCCCCTTAAGAAAATTAAACCCGAGGATCAACAAGGTGATGGCGATGGCGGTAAGGGCGCCCACCTTCGTTTCGTTTGATATCTTCATAGGCTGCAAAAATAGGGTTTCTTACGGTGACGAATGTGACTAAAGCCCGTTAAAATGATGATAGGTTATTTACCTAAACCGTTATTGCCGCCGGAAGCAGACATTTGCTTTTCGAGTGAATATTTATACCGTTTAAGTGATCTGACCAGCGCTTCGCATATTTCACGCTGTCCATCCTCGCTGTTCAGGTAGTCTTCTTCTTCAGGGTTAGAGATAAAGCCGGTTTCTACTAATACGGCCGGCATGGCCACTGCCTGTAGCACCCAGATGCCTTTTTGTCTTTGTTTGGCTTCCCGGCTTATACGGCCCACTTTCTGAAACTCTTCTTCAATGGTCAGGGCCAGGTTGGCGCTTCTTTGAAAATAAGTCTGTGTTTTCATATTAATGATCATCATCTTTGCCGGATCATTCGGATTAAAATCCTTCAGCTCTTTGGCCGATACACTATCCAGGTACATATCTTCATTTTCGCTGAGGGCCGCTTTGGCCGCATCGCTTTTTCCTACCCCATAAATAAATGTCTCGGTGCCTTTAGCAGGGTTGGGGGTTGTCCAGTAGCGGTATTCTTTTACTCTGGCTTTATACGCTTTTCTTTTCTTGCCCTTACCTTTATACCTGGTAACCTCCCTGTATCCGATAAATTCGCTGTGCTTTATATCGCCACCACCACTATTCACATGAATACATACAAAAAGGTCTCCTTTTTCACGGTTAGCAATCTGTGCCTTGCGCGTAACCGGATCAAAAATATCGGTACGCCTTGTCATATAGGTCTCCACATCCGGCACTTCATCGCGCAGCATTTGTTCCAGTTTCAGGGCAATGGAAAGGCTAATATCTTTTTCAGTAGAATAACGGCCGGAAGCTCCAAGATCCTCACCGCCATGCCCCGCATCAATAATGATTTTTCTGAGCGCCTGTTTTTGTAAGGGTTTTATGGGGTCGGGACTGAAAGAAGTGAAGCCTGACGCGAAAAAACTTAACAAAAACAAAGCAGCATATTTTCTTATCATCATATCATTTCGTTAAAGGATTTTACCAGGAATAGCTTTTACACAGCTAAGACCTTATTTTTGCCACTGTGAATATGTATAAACTCTGCAAAATTAACGTAAAAACAAGCTTTGGTATTGTTGCGGCGGCATATTTGCTCATATTAACATTTCATGTTCAGGCTTCGGCGCCTGCCCTGAAAAATTTCGGCGCTTTTGTACAAGTTAATGATACGGTTCCTGCTTCAACGAAAAAAGATACGGTTTCTGTTAGACCCGCAAAATTATTACCATCAGATTCTGCTACAAGCAGGGGTGTAACTGATTCGGTTATTAGGGTTGATACTTTATTGGCTATGTCGAAAGATTCGGTGGATGCCATTATAAAATACCATGCAGAAGATTCGGGAATCATGATCATGTCTACCAAACAATTATTCCTCTATGGTAAGGCTAAAACGGATTATAAGGATCTAAACCTGGAGGCGGCCACCATACAGTACGACCAGGAATCGCAAACTGTAAAAGCCTATGGCGCACTTGATTCAACCGGTAATCCGCTTAGCAAGCCACAGTTTACACAGGGTGAAATGAAAACGGTAAGTGATTCTATTTTTTACAGTCTGCAAAAAGGGAAGGGACTTACTAAAAATACTTTTTTCCAGGAAGGAGAGATATTTCTGAATGCCAGGTTACTGAAAAAAATAAATGCGGAAGAAGTATTTGCCCAGGATGCCCGATTTACTACCTGCAACCTTGATACCCCGCACTTTGCTTTCCGGGCCAAAAAAATGAAGATCGTGAATAATAAACTGGGTGTAACGGGACGTGTGTATCCTGAGATTGAATTGGTACCCATACCAGTGGTCTTTGTACCCTTTGCATTAATTCCCTTAAACCGCGCCCGTCATTCAGGGGTTTTGTTTCCCGCATTTACTACCAGTGAGGATTTTGGATTGGGACTGGAAGGATTAGGGTATTATAAAGTGATTAATGATTATGTGGATGTTACCACACGTGCCAATCTCTATTCGTATGGAGGATGGAACTTGAACCTGAATTCAAAATATATACGGCGATATAAGTTAACGGGCAATGTGAACATTTCATTCCAGAGTACGAAAACCCTGAACAGGGGCGGCCTTTTGAAGGATGAATTTTCCAGTTCCAGATCATACATGATTAACTGGATGCATAGCCGCGATAACAGGGCCAGACCGGGTAGCAGTTTCTCTGCCAATGTAAATTTTGGTAGTACAAAGTATAACCAGTCATTACTGAATAATCCTTTTCAGAATTACCAGAACCGGTTAAGTTCTTCTATTAATTATTCGAAAGACTGGAGAGGTAAATATAATTTATCACTCAATATTAACCATAGCCAGAACAGTGTTTCGCGTTTGGTGAATATGAATTTGCCTACGGCAAATTTTAATATGGTTACCCAATATCCTTTTCAGCAAAAAGACCAGATAGGCGCCGGCAAGTGGTATGAAAAGATAGGTATCGGGTATAGCGGCAATTTTCAGAACCAGTTATCCTTTTATGATACAGCCTTTAACTTTAAAAGACTGATGGATACGATACAATGGGGCGCTCAACATAATATCCCTATTACCTTATCCATCCCATCTTTGGGCGCCATCAACTTATCACCCAGTATTTCTTTTGAAGAACGCTGGTATGGACAAAAAATATTGAAAGACTGGAATCCTTTAACCAATAGAGTTGACACGACTATTAAAAAAGGGTTCTATACGGCCCGTCAGATGAGTTTTGGCATGGGTATTAATACCAGGATATTTGGTACCTATCAGTTTAAACCGGATAGTAAGGTCATGGCTATACGGCATGAGATACGCCCCTCTGTGAGCGTTAGTTATAAACCGGATTTCGCCGCAAAATATTATTATACAACCCAGGTAGATACAAGCAGACATTACCTGCGTTTTTCCCAGTTTGACGGAGGTATCATCGGATCTTTTTCTGAAGGGTCTTTTGGAGGAATTGGGTTTGGTATAGATAATTTGCTTGAAATGAAAGTAAAGGATAAGAGTGATACAAGCGCCAGAGCGCCGGGTAAAAAAATAAAGCTGATAGACGGTTTTGGATTTAATTCATCTTATAATTTACTGGCGGATAGTTTTGCGCTGGGTAATTTTTCTTTGTATGCAAGAAGTACTTTGTTTGAAAAGATAAATATTTCCGCTTCCGCTAACCTGGATCCTTATGATGTAGATGGTAAAGGGTATCGTTTAAAAACAATCCTATGGGATCCCCGGCGGTTTAAGTTTGGAAGAATTACAGGCGGAAATATGGCCATCTCCACCTCTTTTACCAGTAAAACGAAAGACGGTAAGGATGATAAAAACAAAGCGCTGCCGGTTGATCCTTTTATGACGCCGGATGAACAGCAGCGCCAGTTACAATATGCCCGTTCCAATCCTGCTGAATTCACGGATTTTAATATACCCTGGAGCCTGAATCTTTCTTACTCTTTAAATTTCTCCAGAATTATGAAGCCTGATTACAGTGGGTTTGAAACGCAGACTTCTTCATCGGTTAATTTCAATGGCGACTTCAGCCTTACGCCAAAATGGAAATTAGGCGGTACAGGATATTATGATGTTAGCAGAAGTTCATTGCAGCAACTGAGCGCCTTTATTACCCGCGAAATGCACTGCTGGCAATTATCCATCAATGTTACACCAATCGGTTTATACCGGTCATTTAATATTACCCTTAGTCCCAAATCCGGTATCCTTCGTGATCTTAAGATTAACCGGAGCAGAACATTCTCCAGTTATTGATGATCATATTGTGCATAGTGATCCCACATCAGCCTGAATAATTTTTCTTTCAGCTCTTCCACGGAAATATCCGTTGAAGCTACTGCCGGCAAAAAATGCATTTCAAGTGTGTGTGGAAACAGGTAGAAGAATTTATGGGCAGGCAAAACTTTTTTGGTATGGAAGAGGATAACGGGAAGGATGGGTTTTTGGGTATCCACTGCTAATCGAAATGCGCCATCGTAAAATGATTTCAGGGGATTATTTGTCCGGTTCCTGGTGCCTTCCGGATAGATCAGCATATCTAAACCGATAGC
Organism: uncultured Sediminibacterium sp.; assembly: GCA_964359445.1. Classification (GTDB taxonomy): domain Bacteria; phylum Bacteroidota; class Bacteroidia; order Chitinophagales; family Chitinophagaceae; genus Sediminibacterium. The sequence continues at coordinate 7,978 of CAYHTC010000063.1, forward strand.
CAGCATGCGTTTCATTTCTTCATAACTTTTTCTCCTGCTTGCATCACTTTTTCTGTCAACCAACACACTTCCGAAAGAATAAATCCATCCGAAAATGGGTATTTTGGTAAAGCTTTTTTTGGCAATGGTTTTATTGGCCCTTGGCATGAAAGGCGTACTAACCGGAACATCCATCAAACTATTGTGATTACACACCACAATATAATTGGTATGGGCTACAAAATTTTCTTTGCCCTTGATCCTGATAGGGCAGCCGATCAGATGCAGGTACACCCACATCCAGCCACGCGAAACCAACCTATGCCAGCGGGCTTTGGAAGGCTCTTCTAACATAAAACAGGGTATATAAAACCAGATGGCAATTACCAGTGTTGAAATAAACAGGACCAGCGCCCATAATGCCCAGATACGGGCAAATATTTCTTTCCCGGTGCCTGAACTGATTTTTCTGTTTTCTATATTGTTTGTATGCTGCATTTGTTGATAATCTTATAAATATAATCCGGTTAATAATGTATCCAGTCAATCGGTTCCAGCCCCTGTTTTATTAAAATTTCATTGGTTCTGCTAAAATGTTTGCAACCAAAAAATCCCTTATCAGCGCTAAAAGGAGAGGGATGTGCCGCTTTTAAAACAAAGTGTTTGGTTTCATCGATCAGTACCTGTTTCTCCTGTGCGAATTTTCCCCATAATAAAAATACGATACCTGTTTTGTTGTCTGATATTTTTCTGATCACGGCATCTGTAAAATCCATCCAGCCAATCTTAGCATGACTTGCGGGCTCATTGGCCCTAACGGTAAGGATGGCATTCAATAAAAAAACACCCTGCTTTGCCCAATGTATCAGGTTACCCGATGTAGGAATGGGCATACCAATATCGGTATGCAGTTCTTTATAAATATTCTGTAGAGAAGGTGGCGTGGCAATGCCATCAGGTACAGAAAAACTGAGCCCATGTGCCTGCCCGGCGCCATGATAAGGATCCTGACCCAGTATCACTACTTTAACATCAGTAAAATGGGTGGTGTTGAATGCATTAAAAATAAGTTGCCCCGGCGGATATACGGTAGCGCCACTTGCTTTTTCGGTTTTTAAATGTGTAACCACCTGCAGGAAATAGGGCTTGGTAAATTCAGGCTTTAATATTTCCTTCCAACTGGGTTCAATTTTTACATCCATTTTTTGCGGGTTGTTATGAGTACACGAATGTAGTGAAAGGAGTTTGGAGTTTGGAGTGGGGGATTACCGGATGATGGTAACACTTCCTCCTGCGGGAGGGAGATCCGGTCTGGGTTTGATCACATAATAATAGGTAGCCACAGGCTGATCAATACCATTAATCTTTCCATCCCATGGCTTATGATAGCCAATGGTTTTGATTAATAATTGCCCCAAACGATTATAAATTTCAACGGTGCATTCGGGATATATCGTTAATATGGGAATTTCCCATTCATCATGAATACCATCCTTATTGGGAGAGAATACATTGGGAGGGGAGATGATCGCTTCATTGATCACCACATTCACTGCATTTACCACCGCGCAGCCACCTTCTGTTGTTGCCTTAATATAGTAAGTGCCGTTTCTGCCGACCGAATTGGGATTACTCAGTGGCAGCGTGGTTAACGAATCTTTCCAAAAACTGATAACAAGTCCGCTGGTACTGCTGGTTATTGCCTGGAGGAGATTAACAGAGCCGGGTCTTGTAACAGGTGTGGGATCCGTAACTGTAAAATCCGGTAAATCATCCACCCGGATAGTTACCGGTTTTGTGATGGTACATCCCTCTTTATTTTCAGCCTTTATATAATAGGTACCGCTGGTGATAATCCGTTTTGGCGCAGGAACATAATAGAAAAGAGCAAGGTCTGTATAATAAGAAAATCTAAGCCCTGGCGTACTTCCGGTAGTTATTAGTTTTGAAGTGAGATCAAATGGGGCTGATACACAGGATTTAATCACTTTGGCGGGCAGTTGCAGATCAAGCGCTTCGCTGGAATAAGCGATGGTGGTATACACGGTATCAATACATCCCTGATCGGGATAAGGGGTTATTTCTACCGCAAAAACAGTTCCCTGCGGAGGTACCGGAAACAGGGGTAGCGTAATTTCCTTACCAATTATTTTTGAAAAATCAGCATTAAACCAACGGTACCCGCTAAAACCAAATGGGGCGGTAAGTAGTTGTGATGAGGAACTGCCACAAGCCGTATTTCCGGAAATGGGTGAGGAGCAGTTTTCATTTACATCCAGATATGCATAACCAAAATGGCCACCCCGCGTGCAATCGTTAGTAGCAAATTCCAAACGTATTGTTCTGCCGGCATAACCGGATAGCTTGATGGTTACGGGTGTCCATGGTTTATAATATACATTACTGTCACTTAAGTCGGATAATTTAAAGCCAGGCAAATTAGCGGAAGCAGTATAGGAAAAGGAACTGCAGCCGATATACCTGTTGTTATTCACATCAAATACATTGGCCGTAAATTTGGGCTGTTCAAATCCTTCGTGATTCGGATTTTGAAATACCACTGCATAGTTATAGATAATGCTATAGTTATTATCATCTTCCGGAATATTAAATGTGTAGCTAACCTGCTCTGCCTGATTCTTGGTTTCTTTATTACCCAGCCGGATTGAATAGCCGCTGCCATTGGGACAATTAACTGGAAAGTCACCATACGGATCCATTACCTGTGGGGTACTGACATCATTAAGCGTATGCCGGCCAACACTTGGCGAAGAAGGATTAACAGTAATTTCTCCGGTCCGGCTGATGCTACCGGTACTGCATTGCCAGTGATTAAAATTACCTGCTTCAAATCCGATATTGGCAGGGCATTGGGCAATACTGATCATGGGTTGAAAAAAACATACACTGCTGAGCAGCCATTGCATGATTTTTCTTTGTATCCGGTTCATAGTGGCGCCATTTGATCAGATGGTGTATTCTAAAGTTAAGAAAACCAGGCAGATTACGGGCAAATAGAAAATGCGAAAGAGGTAAGAAAAAAGGGTATAAAAAATACATGTGTAATGCAGCATATCTGTCAAATTGATAGTCTTTTCACCAGTAATCTTTCGGGTAAAACTGCCAACAAAATGTCTTTTTAAGGGATTTGGTATCCCCCAAAATGGCTCATTCTTAGCATAAGCTGAAATTTTTTAATGTTTTTTTAGTAAAACAAAAAAAGTATACTAAATTTGAATCTGTAATGTGTATAAAATACACATTTATAGATTGCATATACCCAGATTTTCGTTTGCCATATGAAACTGACTGCATTATTTATACTAATTCTGGTACCGGGTGTATCCCGTGCCCAGTTATTGCAATGGTCTCCTTCATTCATTAAAGAATCTTCCGGCTCAGTTATCATTACCTGTGATGCTTCAAAAGGTAATCTTGGCCTGGTGGGTTATACACCGGTCACAGACGTGTATGTTCATATTGGCGCCATCACCAGTTTAAGCAGCGGAGCTTCGGATTGGAAATATGTGGTAAACAGTAATTTCAGTACTCCTGCATCCATAGTACAAGCCAGTTCTGTTGGGAACAACAAATGGACCTTTACCATTAACGGCGGTCTCAGAACCTTTTTTAACATCACCAATACCTCAGAAAAGATTTTAAAAATTGCCATCCTGTTCAGGAGCGGAAACGGCGGCAAAGTACAGCGGAATTCAGATGGGTCTGATATGTATGTGCCGGTCTATGATGACGGGC
>CAYHTC010000064.1:0-11516 GCA_964359445.1 uncultured Sediminibacterium sp.
TTTTATAAACACCCCGCTCTCTATTGGGTCCGAATAAATGACCCATTACCGCTACCCAAACTGTATTGGGATCTTTGGGATGGATGATGATGCGGATAATATGCCGGCCATCTTTCAATCCAAGGTTACGCCAGCTTTTACCGGCATCATCACTTCGCCAGATACCACCAAGACCCTCGGCCACATTACCACGCATCGTATTCTCGCCTTCTCCTGCATACACTATCGTTTCATCGTTAGGGGCAACAGCAACAGCGCCAATCGTTCCGCCAAAATATTTATCGCTGATATTTTTCCAGTTACTGCCTCCATCAATTGTTTTCCACACACCACCCCCTGTGCCACCAAAATAAAAAGTGGTTCTGCTTTTATAGCTGCCTGTAGCAGCGGCGCTTCTGCCTCCCCTGTACGGACCGATAGAACGGTATTTAATTTTGGAATAAAAAACAGCGTCACTGTTATCCGTATTAACGGCAACAGGCGTATTGGACTTTGGGCTGTCTTTTTTCTGTGCATACCCGGGCAAAAATAAACAGGCAACAGCCTGCAAGAGGAAGAGTGTTTTTTTCATGTGATTATTTTTATTGTTTTTCGGCTACCTGTAATTCGCCATAAATAATCATATAGGTTAGCGCTTATGATGATTATGACCTGATTCACATTTAGTTGAATTGGAAAAGAAAGATACCGCTCAAACTACTTGTAAAAAAATCGAATTGATGAATGGAATTGAATATACCTAATTTCGTTTAGGATTTACCAAATGCAGGGCCTGCCAATCCCGGACCTGTCTGTTTTTTATCTGAATAATTAAGATTATCAACTATATGTATACAGGTTCCTACAGTATTACCGGAAATCTGGTAGATGTTTGGAAAAAGTCTATCTACCCGGCAGAAATTTTTGTAGAAAACGGGGTTATTCAATCCATACGGGAAATCCAAAATGCGGCGCTCAGCAATCAGAAATTTATATTGCCCGGATTTGTTGACAGTCATGTTCACGTGGAAAGCAGTATGCTGATACCCAGTGAATTTGCGAGGCTGGCGGTTGTGCATGGCACAGTTGGTACGGTAAGTGACCCGCATGAGATTGCCAATGTGTGCGGAATGGATGGCGTTGAATTTATGATTGAAAATGGAAAACAGGTTCCTTTCAAATTCAATTTCGGGGCGCCCAGTTGTGTGCCTGCCACTATTTTTGAGACGGCCGGCGCCGCATTGAACAGTGATGAGGTAAAAAAATTACTGGAGAAAGATGAGATCAAATACCTGAGTGAGATGATGAATTTTCCGGGCGTATTATTCAAGGATGCAGAAGTGATGAAAAAAATAGCTTCCGCACATGCAGCGGGGAAGCCTGTAGATGGCCATGCGCCCGGATTAAGGGGTGAAGAGGCCAGGCAATATATTGAAGCGGGTATCTCAACAGACCATGAATGTTTTACAGCAGAAGAAGCGATTGACAAATTGCAGTATGGCATGAAAATTCTGATACGCGAAGGAAGTGCCGCAAAGAATTTTGAAGCCCTGATAGAATTACTGGAGGATCATCCAAAAATGATCATGTTCTGCAGCGATGATAAACATCCGGATAGTTTGGTAGCCGGCCATATTAACCTGCTATGTGCAAGGGCCGTTGCAAAGGGATATAACGTTTTCTCGGTACTAAGCGCTGCCTGTGTAAATCCTGTTTTGCATTACCGGCTTGACATCGGGCTACTTCGTGAAGGCGACCCGGCAGATTTTATAGTGGCGAATGACCTTGAAAATTTCATCATCCATCAAACCTATATTAACGGGGAACTGGTGGCGGAAGATGGTAAATCGTTTATTAAATCTGTAAGTACCCCTCTTATTAATCAATTTGATTGCAGGGAAATTTCAGGGGAAGCATTAGCCGTCAAAATAGAAAATTATCCGGCAACAGATGGAAATATCCCGGTAATAGAAGCGCTCGATGGGCAACTCATCACCAACCGGTTACAATTAACCGGGAAAGAAATCAATGGCGAATGGGTGAGTGATCCGGAACAGGATATACTGAAGATGGTGGTGGTAAACCGCTATCACACTGCACCGGTTGCCAAATGTTTTATTAAAAATTTTGGATTGAAACAGGGTGCGATCGCTTCTTCTGTAGCCCACGACAGCCACAATATCGTTGCCGTTGGCGTGGATGATGAGAGCCTGACCAAAGCCATCAACCTGGTAATTAAAAAAAGAGGCGGCGTAAGTTGCGTGAATACCAATAGTGCAAAGGCGCTGGGCCTGCCTGTTGCCGGTTTGATGAGTCCGGATGATGGATACAAAGTTGCTGATGCGTACACTGAAATTGATATGATGGCCAAAGCTTCAGGCTCTTCACTGGCTGCACCATTTATGACTTTAAGTTTTATGGCGCTACTGGTAATACCCCATTTGAAATTGAGTGATAAAGGGTTGTTTGACGGGGATAGGTTTGCGTTCGTGTAGCATTTTAATCTGATATAAGCAGACCCGGGACGAAGGCAGTCAAAAACAAAATTTTCCATTCCAACCGATAGAATTTAGTTTTGAGCATTGAAACAACTGCAATTCCCGCGATCATGATAGTGAATTTAAGCGAACAATACAGCCTGGTAAGTAACTGGATATCTGAAATAAGAGATATAAATATACAGGGCGACCGCATGCGTTTCAGGCGTAATCTGGAGCGCATTGGGGAAGTTGCCGCTTATGAGATCAGTAAACTACTGCCCTGGAAAGCGGCTGAAACGCCCACCCCGCTGGGAATACATGATAGCAAGCTACTGGAGTTTCAACCGGTATTGGCTACCATTCTGCGTGCCGGACTACCCTTACATAACGGTATGCTGAATTATTTTGACAAGGCCGATAATGCCTTTATTTCCGCCTATCGCAAACACCACCGCGACGGATCATTCGAAATAAGTCTGGAATATATGAGTTGCCCCTCCCTGGACGGAAGGATTGTAATCATCAGTGATCCCATGCTGGCCACCGGCGCTTCGATCGTAAAAACCATACAGTGCATGAAAGAAGAAGGCACTCCCGGTGAGATTCATGTGGTGGTAGCCATTGCCTGCACCATTGGCATCGAATTCATTCAAAGAGAATGCGGTTCAAATATCAGCATCTGGTGTGGCGATATTGATGATGAATTAACCGCTAAAGGCTATATCGTACCCGGACTTGGTGATGCAGGAGACCTTGCATTCGGCATCAAAATGCAATCATAGCAATATTCCTTTTCCACCCGGCCCATTACAGCTAATTCGTTAAGACGGCTATAATATTTTAGTGCCCAATCCGCCTGCATGAGCAGATTGGCTTACATTCGGTCTTCTTAATGATTTATGCGAAAACTAATCATACTCTGTGGCTTATGCCTATGGCTGGATACCTCCACAGCACAGGATCCGCATTTTTCGCAATTCTTTTCCTCACCCCTTACTTTGAATCCGGCATTTACCGGTAAATTTTTTGGTACTTATCGTGTAGCCGGCAATTACAGAAACCAGTGGCCCACCATTAATAATGCATTTACCACAGCAACCGCTTCAGCCGATTTTCATATTATGCAGACCCGGATAGCCGGTAATGATACATGGGGTGTTGGTTTTATGGGCTTTAATGATAATAGCGCCAATGGGGCCATAAATTTTAACTACGCTTCCATATCAACCGCCTACCATAAAGGATTGGATGAGGATGGCTTACACCAATTAGGCGCCGGGTTTCAGGTTACCTATGCAAATATGCTCATTAATACTGCCAACCTTACATTTGAGGATCAGTTAACCAGTTCAGGTTTTACCGGAGTAAGTTCAGAAATGTTTAACGGCGCCTCACTCAAATCAAATTATATTGATGTGAATGCCGGCATCTTATACAATGGCAGCACCGCTGAGCGGAATAATTTTTATTTCGGAATAAGCATGTATCATATTAACAGGCCCAAACAGTCTTTTACCGGCGCGCAATATGTATTGAATCCCCGTACTACTTTTCATGGTGGCGCTTATTTTCCACTGGGACAATCCAGTACCTTACATGTGAGCGCTATGCAGATGTTACAGGGAAGTACCTCTGAAACCCTGGTAGGCGGGGCCATACAATTGAATGCTATACCTGGTGCCCCTAAACCCACGAGTTTTTATTTTGGCAGTTGGGTACGTTTGAATGATGCCATCATACCTTACCTGGGATTAGAGTTTGACGATTTCCGCATAGGCGCTACCTATGATTACAATAGTTCATCATTGAAAACTGCTTCACAAAACAGGGGGGGTATTGAAATTTCACTGATTTATATACACCGGCCTTCTACAGACAAACCGGTTAACTGCCCTAAATTCTGATCACTGATTACGCGGATTTTTATATGAGTTGTATTACTTACCTGTGGGTGTATTCCGCAGAAATAACTCCCAGTTGTGGTGATGAGTGATTACTTCACTATGCCCAGATTTGCTGAAAATAAATAGCTTTTGATTATTGCGTAAAACCGTTTCGCCAAGTGCCTCTTCTTCTATCGAAATAAAAGGAATCTTTAGCGAATCGGATAATTGATGCATGATGTATTGACTGTTATCGTATGTGCCGCCATCTTTTGTATAGATATTGATAAACCGGTGTTCAGGCCTGGATAGCCATTGCAGATAAGCATCATTACCGCCATACATAGCATCAAATAAGATCACTTCCGTTACGGGTGAATAGTTAATAATACGGCTGATAACCCGGTAGGCGCCACTATGCCCTGCAAGGGTTATTGCATAGTCATTTATTTGAAAGTTGTTTTTCGATTTGATGATTGAGTTCTCAAAGAGTTTCTCCACAACTTCTTTCGTGAGTAGTTGAAAAAAAACAGGCTGTTCCAGTTTACCGCCATAACTATCCGGTGCATCTTTGGGGCCCTCCGGAAAAACAAAAACGGCATTCCTGCCAGATGTTTCAAACTGTTCAAGCAATTGAAATTGCCGGCAGGCACTATCAATATTATTGCCCCAGCCATGAAACCAATAGACAATATTGATCTTTTTTTGGGGAGTAAAGTGGCCGGGCACATATATCAATACAGCGCTATCGCTGTAATGAGTGGCAGCATCGTAGTAGTTACCATTATAGAAATGTCCTTTACTTCTTGCTGTATCAGGAAACATGGAATGTGAGGTACTAAAACGGATCAGCCTGCCTGTTTGGGCCAAAACAGCAGTTGTAATAAACCAACCAATAAAAAAGAGACAGCCATACCTAAGCATAGGTCATTTATTCATGGTTAAAACAGTACAATTTAACAGAACACAGAAGCGTTCATAGTATTCATGCGCATAAAACTACTGAATATGTTAACTTCACCAGACTAAAACTCCTCCTATTGTGCTGAAAGAAATGATTATTGCCATACAGGCTTATTTTCAGGCCCACCAGTTTATACAAAAACATAAACTGTGGAAATGGATATTGATACCGGGTATTATATACGCTACCCTGTTTATCGTTGGCATGTATTTCTTCAGTCAAACGTCCAGCGATTTCATTGAATGGATCATCCTGAAAACAGGATTGAAACAATGGCTCGACCAGATTAACAGTAGTTTCCTGGGGTTCTTATTTACCATGGGCAGCTTATTACTCTGGCTGATCCTGATGCTGTTTTATTTTTCGTTATTCAAATATATTTTTTTAATCATCGGCTCTCCTTTATTTGCCTACCTGAGTGAAAGAACGGAAGCCATTATTGAAGGAAAAACATTTCCATTCAATTTTAAACAGTTTCTGAAAGATATAAAAAGAGGAATCGGTATTGCAGGCCGGAATGCCTTGTGGCAAACCGTGTATATCTTATCCATTTTACTGCTGGGCCTGATACCCCTTGTGGGCTGGCTAACACCGGTTCTTGCCATTTTGGTTGAGTGTTATTATTATGGTTTCTCCATGATGGATTATAGTATGGAGCGCCATAAAAAAACACCGGCAGAAAGTATTTTCTTTATTGGTGCGCACAAAGGACTGGCCATAGGCAATGGTCTTGTTTTTTACATGATGCACCTGGTACCGGTTCTGGGGTGGATATTGGCGCCTGCTTATTCTGTTGTAGCCGCCACACTTAGCTTATATCCTCTTAAAAAAAATGAAAAATAATTTTCAGTAAGATGGGGAAAGGAAACGTATATCTCATACCAACCATTTTGCATGAAGAGGCTTTGGAAACAATACCTTCCTATATACCTGACTATGTAAAAGACTGCCAGGTTTTCTTTGTTGAAAATGATAAAACGGCAAGACGCTTTCTGAAAAAGATATGGAAAGAAATGGTGATTGATGATTATCAATGGTTCATCATACATAAAGCGGAAACAGAAGTAATGCAATCTTTTTTGCAATTACTCAACGCCGGTAAAAATATTGGCATCATTAGTGAAGCAGGTTGCCCGGGAGTAGCTGATCCGGGACAGATACTGGTTCAGGCGGCTCAACAGGCTAATATTACCGTGAAACCCCTGGTGGGTCCCAATTCTATTTTATTGGCCTTAATGGCCAGTGGTATGAACGGGCAATGTTTTCAATTTAATGGCTACTTGCCCATTGATTCGTTGGAAAGGAAAAAAAAGATAAAAGAACTGGAAGCCGATTCACAGAAACGAAACTGTACGCAAATATTTATTGAAACCCCTTATCGAAATAATCCACTCATCAAAGACATACTGGAAACCTGCCGCGAAGAAACCCACATTTGTATAGCGGTAGATATCACCGGCCCCACTGAAACTATCCGCACACAAACCGTAAAAAACTGGAAAGCAAAGGTTCCAGATATTCATAAAAGACTGGCAATTTTTTTACTGCAAGGGAAGGATTAATTAATAATTAAGAATTAATAATTTCAGGGAGATCACTTTTCCCCTTTCACTTTTCACTTTCTTCCCTGACAATTCACATCTCACCTTTCACTCCTAACTCCTAACTCCTAACTTTATTTCGGTTTCAGTATAGATTCTCCCTGGGCGCCTCTTACTTCATAAATACTATCTACAATAAATTTTTGCATACCCCGCCATGGCAGGGATCCGAAATACTGGGTATAATGAATATTAACTTCTTTGCCCGATACTTTCAGCAGTTCCTGTGCCACTGCTTCTTTGGTAACACTGAATGAGAATTCGTTACTCTGCACATTGGCTTTAAATCCACTCAGGATAATTTTTCCTTCATAGGTTTTAAAAATGATACCTTTTTTCTGAAAGATATTCAATGTGCCGGCCTGGGTACCCTCTGCCAGCACAAAATAGAAACGCCAGTAAATAAAAATGGCAAGTACCACCAATAGTATAACTGAAACTATCCAGAGAATTTTTTTCATTACAAACCGTATTTATCAACAAGGTAAATCAATGCCGCCATGTTTACGGCGCCTAATAATAATTCCCGTTTATGTACATTTTCAAAGACATCACTTCTTGCATGGTGCAGATCAAAATAACGCTGCGGATCGGGAAATAATTCACCCACGGGCGTACCAAAGGTTCTGTTCAAAGGGCCAATATCCGCGCCACCCCCATCCGGGGTTATCTCACTGGTACCATATTGAGTAAGCAATGGCAGCCAGCTTTGTAACTTAGCCATTTGCTCTTTGTTTGCCTGTATGGAAAAACCACGGGGGGTAAACCCACCCGCATCACTCTCCAGCGCAAACAGGTGTTTCTCTCCTTTTTCTTTAGCTACTTCCGCATATTTGGATCCACCCCTCAAACCATTTTCCTCATTGGCAAATAATACAAATCGCAAAGTATGTTTGGGTTGGTAACCAATGGCCCGCAAAGCCCGCATTACTTCAATAGTATGAACTACACCCGCACCATCATCATGTGCGCCTTCATTCACGTCCCAGCTATCCAGGTGTCCGCCAATAGTTATATACTCATTGGGAAATTCCGAACCTTTCAATTCAGCAATCACATTATGGTCAACCGCATCAGGAAGAAAGGAACCATGGGTTGTCATAGACAGGGTAAAAGACGACTGTTTACTCAATGCCCATACGGCATCGGCATCTCTCGGACCAACGGCAATGGCCGGTATTTTAGGGAAAGAATCCATATAGGCCATACCGCCGGTATGCGGATCATTCGCGGTTGATTCGGTTAATGAGCGTATCATCACACCCACAGCTCCATATTTGGCCGCACGGCTGGGCCCCGACCTCCGGTAAATACCCGTCTGGCCATACGAAACAAAGGGTTTTACATTGGTAGGATCAAAGCCCTGGTTATAGTATACAATCTTGCCTTTAACTTCCTCTTTTCTTTTTTCAAGCTCTTCAAAATCAGCAACAGCCAATACTTCAGCAGTAACCGTACCACCACTGCCCATTGAATTTCCAAGGGCCAGCACATCCAGTGGGCGATTGGATTTCTTTTTATTAATGATAATAATCTCTGCTTTATCCTGCCCACCCCTCACCCAATGGGGAACCATACATTCCTGTAAAAACACATTATCGGCCCCGTTTTTTTCTAAAGTACGCTTACCCCATTCAACCGCTTTTACAGACTGCGGCGAGCCGGCTAAACGGCCCCCAACCTGTTTGGTTAGCTCATATAACTGTTCATAGGCTTTGCCATTCCTGAGTATTTCATCAGCTATCTTTTTAATAACTGCCGCATCTTCTGAAGGCTGTGCCATGGTCAGAAAAGGGATACAAATAAGCGGGAGTAATATTTTCTTCATACTGCTAAAGTTAACTATTTGTACCGTTTGACCAAGTAGGATGAACGGAATATGATAAATGGATAAATAATTGTTACTTGCAAACTACAAACCAAAGTATTATGCGTATAGGGATTGTTTGTTACCCCACTTTTGGTGGTAGTGGTGTTCTGGCCACTGAGCTGGGCAAAGCGCTTGCTGATGAAGGGCACCAGGTTCATTTTATTACTTACCAGCAACCGGTAAGGCTGAATGAATTCAATGCCAATATTTTTTATCATGAAGTAAGGGTACCTACTTATCCGCTATTTGATTATCCCCCCTACGAAGTAGCATTGGCCAGTACCATGGTAGATGTAATCATTAACCATGATCTTGACCTCTTACATGTACACTATGCCATACCCCATGCATCAGCAGCCTATATGGCCAAACAGATTGTAAAACAAAAAACCGGCAGAAATATACCTGTCATTACCACCCTCCATGGAACGGATATTACGCTGGTGGGTAAAGATAAAACCTACGAACCGGTAGTTACTTTCTCCATCAATGAAAGCGATGCTATTACTGCTGTTTCACAAAATCTGAAAGACGAAACCTATAAGTCATTTGCCATTCACAAAGACATTGAAGTGATCTACAATTTTGTAGATGTAACGCGTTTCAATAAAAAACCCATCGCTCCGTTCCGGAAAGTGATTGCGCCGAACGGGGAAAAGATATTGATACATGCTTCCAACTTCAGAAAAGTGAAAAGGGTAGATGATGTAGTTACCATATTCGCTGCTGTATGTAAAGAAATGCCGGCTAAATTATTATTGGTAGGTGATGGTCCGGAAAGACCGGCCATTGAAAACCTGGTGAGGGTATTGGGCGTTGATGATGATGTACGTTTTTTAGGCAAGCAGGAACAGATGGAAGATATTCTTGCTGTGAGTGATGTGTTCCTCCTGCCCTCTGAATATGAAAGTTTTGGTTTAGCGGCCCTTGAAGCAATGGCCGCCGGCGTAGTAGTAATCAGCACCAATGCCGGAGGATTGCCGGAAATCAATATCCAGAACGAGACCGGTTTTTTAGCTGATGTAGGCGATGTGGCCGCCATGAGCAATTTTGCTATTGACCTGCTTCGCGATGACGCTAAAATGGCCACCATGAAAGAAGCTGCTTACCGGCAGGCTGTCAGGTTTGATATCACCAATATTATTCCTGTTTACGAAAAACTGTATAGCCGTTTTTGCAGGATGACTTTGAACGAATAACGCTGAATGCAAAAAGTAAAAAGTAAAAAGCAAAAATAAGCGTTTAGCATTCAGCCTCCTCAATGCTTTGAATAATTAATTCGCAGATTTTTATCAGCTCCTCATCACTGATAATCAATGGCGGGGCAACCCGCATTCTGTCGGGAGAGAAAAGGAACCAGTCGGTTATCAAACCGTTTTGAATACATTGATGAATGATGGTACGGGTTATTTCATCAGAGGCAAATTGTAATGACATCCAGAGACCGGAACTTCGATAAGAAAGGATGGAGGGATGAACAAGATGCGTAAGCAATATTTGTTCTTTTCTTTTTACTTCATTAATGAAATTACCTTCGAGTAATACTTCCAATGCCGCTTTTCCGGCTGCACAGGAAACGGGATGACCCCCAAAAGTGGTAATATGCCCCAATACAGGATCATGCGTTAATGCGCTCATCATCTGCCGGCTGGAAATAAAGGCTCCCAATGGCATTCCACCGCCTAATGCTTTTCCCAATAACAAAATATCCGGCACAATAGCAAACTGCTCAAAGGCCCAGAGAGAGCCTGTTCTGCCAAAGCCTGCCTGTATCTCATCCAGTATTAATAAAACATGATGCCGGTCACATTTTTGCCTGATGGCCTGTAACCATTCTTTGGCAGGCGCTATAATTCCGCTCTCCGCCTGCACGGTTTCCAGTATTACACAGGCTGTCTGCGAATCAATAGCATCAATCACCTCCCAACTGTTATAATCGTAATGAAAGATATCAGGCAATAAGGGCCGGAAGGCATTACGCCAGTATTCATCTCCCATTACACTCAGCGCACCTTGTGTACTGCCATGGTACGAATAATTAAATGCTATGATCTTTGACCTTCCTGTTACCCGCTTGGCCAGTTTCATGGCACCCTCTGTAGCTTCTGCCCCGCTATTGGTAAAATAAATACAATTAAGGGAAGATGGTAAATGTTCGGTCAGTAATCCCGCATAGCTTGTTTGTGGCGATTCAATAAATTCACCATACACAATCAGGTGCATATATTTCGCGGCCTGGTCCTGCACAGCCTTTACAACTTTGGGATGAGAGTGACCAATATTGCATACACTAAATCCGGAGATCATATCTACATATTGCTTACCAGTTGTATCCCATAAATGAATACCAGCGGCTTTCACCATCTCAATACCAATTGGCGAAGGAGAAGTTTGCGCTATATGCTGCAGAAAAAGTTGCCTGTTGTTCATGTTAGATGACAGATGACAGTTGTAGAATTCTTTAAATAAAGTTATCTTCATTCCTTCAACCCGTCAAAAGTTACCTCAAAACCTGTCATCTAACATCTATCCCCCTCATGGCAACCATCCTCACCATCCTGGGCAAACACCCGCAATTTGGCCATCAATGTTTTGTAGCACCCAATGCCACTATTGTGGGTGATGTAGTAATGGGTGATGACTGCAGCGTTTGGTTTAATGCAGTAATACGGGGTGATGTACATTATATTAAAATGGGCAACAAGGTAAATGTGCAGGATGGAGCGGTTATACATTGCA
>CAYHTC010000065.1:0-11426 GCA_964359445.1 uncultured Sediminibacterium sp.
TAAAATAGATCAGCTCTAAACCCACCAGGGAAAAATATACCTGTTTAAAAAGATACACATTGGTATTACCCTTATACATCTTATACGCCAATGATCCCGTGGCGCTATATACCACCAGTATAGAGATCAGCGATAACATTACCACAATACCCCAGATATATTTATCCCCCCTCGTTCTGTCGGCAAGCCGCCCCCGCATTCCACCAATACCGGGTATTTGTGAGAATAATATATCTTTTATTTCAGCCACTTTTTAATTAAGAATTAATAATTAATAATTTTTTACAATTATTTTCTTCTCTGCATAAACCTCTGAGGTATTATAATTCTTTTACGGCCTCCTTAAACTGTGTTCCCCTGTCTTCATAATTTTTGAAGAGGTCGAAACTGGCGCAGGCAGGACTTAAGATTACCACATCACCCTTCGTGGCCAGTTTGAAAGACGCATTCACTGCTTTCTTGGCAGAGTCTGTTTCTACGATTACGGGCACGATATTTTTAAAAGCCTCTATGATCTTTTTATTATTCACACCCATGCATACGATTGCCTTTACTTTTTCTTTAACCAGCTCTGCAATCAAACTATAATCATTCCCTTTATCAACACCACCCAAAACCAGCACAGTTGGCTTGTTCATACTTTCCAATGCAAACCAGGTGCTGTTTACATTAGTGGCCTTACTGTCGTTCACAAATTCAACACCCCGCACCATGGCTACAAACTCCATCCGGTGTGCCAGGCTGTGAAAATTATTCACTGCCTCGCGGATTTTTTCTTTACGGATGCCGAGTATTGCCGCGGCGATGCCTGCTGCCATAGTGTTGTAGTTGTTGTGTTTACCTTTAAGAGCAAAGTCATAAATACTCATGCTTACTCTTTCTTCCTGGATTCTCAGCATCATCTGGTCGCCCCTGATGTAGCCGCCTTTTTTTACTTCTTGTTTCATAGAGAATGGTAATGGGTTAGTATGAATGGTTAGTAATGGGAGTTGTTGCATGATCACTTCATCATCTGCACAGTAGATGAAATAATCCTTATCTGTCTGATTCCTGATGATCCTGAACTTACTGTTAATGTAATTCTCAAACCGGTACGCATACCTGTCCAGATGGTCCTCAGTAATATTCAGCAACACCGCTATGTCCGCACGGAAATCCCTGATATCATCCAATTGAAAAGAACTTACTTCCACTATATACAGCGCTTTTGGATTAGTTGCCACCTGTTTGGCAAATGAGATTCCGATATTGCCAACCATCGCACAATCCATCCCGGCAGTAACACAGATATGATAGGTTAAGGCAGTAGTGGTACTTTTACCATTACTACCGGTGATGGCCACTATCTTACTGTCTCCTTTAAAACGGTAAGCCAGTTCTATCTCACTGATCACCGGTATTCCTTTTGCCCTGATCTGTTTTACCATTTCATTCTCTTCAGGAATACCCGGACTTTTCATTACTTCATCTGCACTGAGAATTTTCTCTGCGGTATGTTGTCCTTCTTCAAAATCAATTCCGTTATCAAAGAGCTCTTGTTTATACGTTGGTTTGATAATTCCTCCATCACTCACAAATACTTCGTATCCTTCTTTCTTTCCAAGAATCGCCGCGCCAATGCCGCTTTCGCCTCCGCCCAGTATAACCAGTCTATGACTCATGCTTCTATCTTATTTTCAGCGTAACAATGGATAATACCACGCATATAATGGTTACGATCCAGAAACGAACTGCTATTTTACTTTCATGAAATCCTTTTTTCTGGTAATGATGGTGCAGTGGACTCATCAGGAAAACCCTTCTTCCTTCACCATATTTTTTCCTGGTGTATTTAAAATAACTCACCTGGATAATCACACTTAAGTTTTCAATCAGGAATACCCCGCAGAAAATAGGAATCAATAATTCTTTACGAACAATAATGGCTAAGGAGGCGATGATGCCACCCAGAGCCAGGCTGCCGGTATCGCCCATGAATACCTGTGCAGGAAAAGCGTTATACCATAAAAACCCGATGCAGGCTCCTACAAAAGCGCCTACAAAAATGGAGAGTTCACCCAGGTTAGGAATGTACATCACATCAAAGTAGTCGGCAAATATGTAGTTACCGCTTACATATACGAATACGCCAATACCCGCACCCATTATGGCGCTTACCCCCGCGGCCAACCCATCCAGACCATCTGTTAAATTGGCGCCATTCGATACGGCAGTAATGATGAAGGTTACCACAAGTATGTAAACGATCCAGGTATATTTTTCGGCACCCGGGGCAATCCAGCCGATTAACCTGCTGTAATTGAACTGGTGATTTTTTACAAAAGGAATGGTGGTGATAGGTGTTTTCACTTTCACGAACCGCTTTTCAATTCCATTCAGTTTTCTTACAATGATATTCGAATCTTTAGCGAGCCTTTCTCCTTGCTGCAGTTGTGCATAGGGTGAAGTGATCACTTCCCTTTCAACAGTTACCGCATTACTGAAATACAATGTCAAACCAATAATAATACCCAATCCAACCTGTCCGATAATTTTTGATATGCCGGCCAATCCATCATTGTCCTGCTTTTTATACGCCTCACCTTTTCCCTTAGCTATTCTTCTGGCACGAATCTTAAACAGGTCATCCAGGAAACCAATGATACCTAACCAAACCGTACAGAGTATCATCAACCGGATATATACCTTATCAAGAATGGCAAATAATACAGTAGGAATTAATATGCTTAACAGGATGATGATCCCTCCCATAGTGGGTGTTCCCTTCTTTTGTACCTGACCCTCCAAGCCAAGATCACGTACACTTTCACCGATCTGTTTTTTCTTCAGGAATAAAATAATACGCTTACCATATACAGTAGCTATCACCAGCGACAAAATCACAGACATCGCAATACGAAACGTAAGGAACTGGAACAGTCCCGACCCGGGTACCTGAAATTCTTTGTTTAGCCAGTTGAATAAGTAGTATAGCATGTTTATAGTTTAAAGTTGGGAGTTAGGAGTTGACAGGTGGTTTTTCTGCTATCTGTCATCTCACATCTGTCCTCTTCCCTCTAACATCTGTTTTAACACTACCTTGTCATCAAAAGGATATTTCACCCCTTTGATCTCCTGGTATTTTTCATGTCCCTTATCAGCCACCAGAATAATATCTTCCGCATTTGCAAAACTCACCGCGGTCCTGATCGCCTCTTTTCTGTCTTCGATCAGGATGTATTTTTTTTTTGCGGCGCTGGTTAATCCTGTTTCCATATCGGCCAATATCCGGGCAGGATCTTCTGTTCTGGGGTTATCGCTGGTTAGTATTACCCTGTCACTCAGATCGCAGGCGGCCTGTGCCATAAGGGGCCTTTTGTTTTTATCACGATCACCCCCACAGCCAACAACAGTAATGATTTGCTCATGACCCTTTCTTAATTTTTTAATGGTAGCCAATACATTCTCCAGTGCATCCGGTGTATGTGCATAGTCAACAATACCCATCACCAGGTTCTTACTGATCATATAATCAAAACGTCCCTCCGCGCCGGTTAATAAACTGAGCGCGGTGAGTACCGTTTCACTTTCTTCACCCAAACAAACCGCGGCTCCATATACTGCTAACAGGTTATAGGCATTGAATTCACCAATCAGTCTAAAATGCACTTCGGTATCATTCACTGTCATCACCAACCCGGTAAGTGCATTCTCAAGAATTTTCCCTTTGAAGCTGGCCTTTGATTTCAGACCATACAGGTATTTCCTGGCTTGTGTATTCTGCAGCATCACCATACCGCGCTTATCATCTGAATTGGAAATAGCAAAAGCGGAGGCAGACAGGTGATCAAAAAAGCTTTTCTTCACACGGATATATTCATCAAATGTTTTATGATAATCCAGGTGATCGTGTGTGATATTGCTGAATATGGCTCCTGCAAACTGCAAACCGGTAATACGGTGCTGGTGAATGGCATGACTGCTGCATTCCATGAACACATGCGTACAACCCGCATCGGCCATTTGTTTTAACAACATATTTAATCTTATCGCATCGGGTGTGGTATGTATAGCAGGAATGATTTCATCACCAATCTGGTTCTGAACGGTACTTACCAAACCACAGGTATAGCCTAAATGTGTAAAGAGTTTAAAGAGTACCGTGGCAATAGTTGTTTTGCCATTGGTGCCTGTGATACCAACCAGTAAAAACCTGCCTGAGGGTTCTCCGTAAAACTGGTGGGCCATATAAGCTGCCGCTTCATGCGTATTGTTTACCAGCAGATAAGTAATATCATTAACCAATTCTATGGGCATTTCTTCACAAACAATTGCTATGGCGCCCAATGAAATGGCTTTATCAATAAACTGATGACCATCAGATTGCTCACCACGAATGGCTACAAATACAAAACCTTTTTGAATTTTACGCGAATCAATTTCAATACCCGTAACATCAACAGACGTATTTCCCTGTACCTGTTTCAGGTGTACTTTGTATAATATGTCTTGCAGTTTTACCATATCAGTATCCTTAATTCAATGCTACATTAATCAACTGTCCCCTTGCAACAGGCTGTCCCGCCACAATGGATTGCACAGCCACTTTACCCCTGCCTTTCACATTAACTTTCAACCCGATATTCTCGCACAGGTACACCGCATCTTTCAATCCCAATCCTTTTAACCGGGGCATGGTATGCGGATCGAATGATTTTTTATTCAATACCACGACTGCATTTTTCCCGTTCATATCTATCCACTGGTCCGTACTTTGTGTTGAATCGGCATAAGGCATATTCAATTTTGAAGAAATGAATACCATATCCTGTTTCATTCCCGCGAAACTGAAAGCAGCGCTGTCTGTTTTCTTTTGCTGCGCAACGGCTATCATGGTATGCCTGATATATGAACTGTATAAACGGTCAGCTATTTCCTTGAATACCGGACCGGCAACAGTTGCTCCGTAGAATACCGGTGCATGAGCCCTGTTTACAATAACCACCACACAGGTATATTGCGGATTGCCGGCCGGGAAATATCCGGCAAAAGATGACTGGTATATTTTATCAGCATAGCCCCTGTTATCATTGGCCACCAATGCGGTACCTGTTTTGCCTGCCACTTTAAAAGCGGAATTTTTAAATAATTCTCTTCCGGTTCCTTCACTGCAAACGCCTTCTAAACACTCCTGTAACTGTTGCAGGGTTTGTGTACTGCAGATTTGTTCATCCACTACCGTTGGCAGGAATTCACGAATTAAAACGCCTTCATCTTTTACGGCGCTTACCAGGTAGGGCCGCATAATTTTGCCGTTATTCGCAATTGAATTGTATAACGAAGCGGTTTGCAACGGAGTGATGGACAGGTTATAACCAAATGCCATCCATGGTAAAGTAGTAGGGCCCCAGAACCTTCCTCCGGGCTTATAAATGGTAGGAACGCCCTCTCCCCGCAAATCAATACCGGTTACGGTATCCATGCGCATTTTTTTCAGGCTGCGAAGAAACTGGTTCGGATGATCAGCATAATGTATAGATGCCAGCTTAGCCATGCCTACATTGGAACTCAGTTCAAATGCCTGTTTAACCGTTACATTCGTTTTTTCGTGTTTTTCACTGTCATAAACGGTTTGTCCGGCAGTTCTCCATACCCCGCCTTCCAGATCCACCATCTGGTTAAGGGTTATTTTTTTATCTTCCAGTAAAGCCAGCATGGTAGCCAGTTTAAAGGTGGAGCCCGGTTCTGTTGGCCTGATGGCATAATTGAGGTTCTCCCAATAAACACCATCCGTTTTTTTACCGAGGTTAGCCATCGCTTTTATTTTTCCTGTTTTTACTTCCATAACAATCGCACAGCCGGTTACTGCCTGATTTTTTATCATCATTTTCATCAAAGCATTCTCTGTTACATCCTGGATAAAGACATCTATGGTACTTACAATATCTTTTCCTGTTTCAGGTTCTATTTCCCATGTATCACCTACCGGCACACGAACACCGCCCGCGATGGTTCGAACCAGTTGTTTGCCATTTCTGCCTTTGAGTAAACTATCGTACGTCATTTCCAGGCCAACTTTATTAGAATCCCTTGCCAGGCCAATGGTTCTGAAAGCCAGCATCTGGTAGGGATTCAGGCGAATGGTTTTTTCATTGGCAATCATTCCGCTTTTATACCTGCCCGATCTGAATAAAGGAAACGCTCTCAACTGCTCATATTCTCTGAAGGATATTTTTTTCTTCAGTAAAAAATATCCTTCCCTGGCATCATAGGCATTCTGCAGGATCATTTTATATTCACCGGCAGCATGATCCTTAAATAATCCGGCCAGCGATTCACTCAAAGAGTCTATATTTTCTCTAAACCGCAAACCATTCTTTTCCCGCAATGACTCCACCCTGAAATCAATATAAATATCAAACCGGGGGATGCTGGTACTCAACATCTGACCGTCTTCACTATATATTGTACCTCTCTCCGCCTCTATCTCATCCAGTTTCTGATGCAGGCTATCACTCATACTCCTCCAGTGTGGTCCCTCTACCTGCTGTATAATAACGGCTTTCACAAAAATGCCCGCGCAGGCCAGCACCACCAGTATATAACTGAGGTAAACTCTCCATAATATGTCGCGTTTTACATCCACCTTTTTAATTAAGCATTCATTCATTTACCCCCCTGCAATCTCAGGGGCATTTCTGCACTCTGCTTCAATCCCAATGGTTCTGCTGCTTTCACAATTTGTGCTTCCTGGCTTTTAAACATCAATTCACTTTTCAGTGTCTTATATTCGTATTGCAATTCTTTTAAAGAAGTGTTGGTACTATTAATTCTACGAATGGTTCTATCGGCCTTATGTCCATTTGCTATATAAATAACCGCAAGCCCGGCTAAAAACAAAAAGAATGCTATATTTTTTACAATCCACTGATAGTTAAACAGGTTTTTCAGGGAGCTTTTATTGTTTGGTTGTTCATTCATTTTCTTAGTTTCATTTATTGCAGGGAGAGCAACACGAGTTGTCAGTCGTGAGATTTTTTTTGGAATAAACGACTGATAAATGATGTCCTGCCATTCACTTTTTAATTATTAATTATTAATCATCAGTCTCTCCGCCACTCTCAGCTTTGCACTCCTGCTCCTGCTATTCCTTTTCATTTCTTCTTCGCTGGCCGTGATCGGTTTTTTGTTGATCAGTTTAAATATTTCTTCTTTCGCTACAGACATGAATGGATTATCAGGCACTTCATCGAAACTGCCCTGCCGGAAAAAATTCTTTACTACCCTGTCTTCTATAGAATGGAAGGTGATGATGGCTACACGGCCACCCGGTTTCAGCACAGCAGGAACCTGCTGCAGCATGTCTTTTAACGCACCCATTTCATCATTCACCTCAATTCGCAAAGCCTGGAATACCTGTGCCAAATACTTATTAGGATTTCCTTTCACTACCGGACTGATCATTGCTTTAAACTGTTCAATGGTTTCTGACGGCAAGTGCTTTCGCTGATGCACAATATGTTTGGCAAGTGTGATGGAGTTCGTTACTTCACCATACTTTTCAAACAGTTTGTGTAACTGCTGTTCACTGTAACCGCGAATAATGCCGGCTGCCGTTACTCCCTGTCTCCTGTCCATCCGCATGTCCAGCGGGCCTGAAAAACGGGTAGAGAATCCACGGTCAGCTTCGTCGAACTGGTGACTGCTAACGCCCAGATCGGCCAGTACGCCATCTACTTCAGTTATTTTGTGCAAACGAAGCATTCGTTGCAGGTGACGAAAATTCTGTGGCACAAAAATCACACGCGCATCGGCGGGTACATTTTTTTCGGCATCAGCATCCTGGTCAAAAGCAATGAGTTTTCCTTTAGCGCCTAAGCGTTCCAAAATTCCTTTACTATGTCCCCCTCCGCCAAATGTGGCATCCACATACACACCATCGGGTTTGATGGCAAGGCCATTTAAGGTTTCGTGATAAAGAACAGGAATGTGATAGTCAGGCGTTTGGCGTTTGGCGTTTGGCGTTGAATTCATCACATTCTCATTTTTTAATTCAAATTCCTCATTCCTTGTTTTCCTTACCTGTCATCACTTCCTGCGCCAGGCTGCTAAAAGCCTCGGGTGAAAAATCCTCAAAGAGCTGTTTGTACTTACCGGCATCCCATATTTCGAACCGGTCCAGTGCGGCGGCCAGAACAATGTCCCTGCCTAACCCGGCAAATTCTTTCAGCATTTGGGGAAGCAACATGCGGCTGGCGGCATCCAGTTCCACTTCTGTTGCCCCGCCCAGAAACTGGCGGCGAAATTGACGTACTTTTGGGTCGAAATCATTCAACTGACTAATCCTATTAATAATCAGTTCCCAACTTTTCATCGGATATAATGTGAGGCATTTTTCAAAACCACGACTGAGTATGAAACGACCCTCCCCTTCAGGCAACTGTTTTTTCAGTCCGCCAGGAAGCAGGAAGCGACCTTTCGCGTCTACCGTAGCCTCATATTCGCCGTGAAATCCGTTCATTGGTTAATAACTATTTTAAAGATTACCACTTATTGACACAAAATAACACTTTTTTCCACTTTTAATCCTGTTTTAGGGTATTTGTATTTATCCACACAATTGATTGACCTGTAACGCAATACAGGTAAGCATTTGAAGTGATTTTTACCTGAAAAGGTCAAAAAATCTGTGAATTTCTGTGGATAACAGGTGAATTAGGGGCATTTTTGTGTGAATTCAGTTGATTTGGTTTCGTTAAAAGAAACGCAAAGTCATTTTTCAGCTAAATCATAAAAAATCATACCCGTCAGCGATCATGCATCCCCGAGAACTCTCCATCAAAAATTTCACCTACCTCCTTCCTGATGATCGTATTGCCAAATACCCTTTGCCTGAACGTGACCAGAGTAAATTATTGATCTGTCAAAACGGCCTCATTTCAGCAGACAGTTACGGTTATCTTGCCGATCATTTACCGGCAGATTCTTTACTGGTATTCAATAATACCAAAGTAGTAGAAGCCAGGTTACTGTTTCAGAAACCAAATGGGAGCATCATTGAAATATTCTGCCTGGAACCACATGAACAATACCCCGATATCACCACTGCCATGCTGCAAAAAGGAAAAGTATGGTGGAAATGTTTGGTAGGCGGAGCAAAGAAATGGAAAGAAGTACCGCTGAAATGTATGAAGGGAAAGGAATTCGCTGAGATTGAATTGAGGGCCGAAAAGGTTGAACAGTTAAGCGACTGCTTTGTGATAGAATTGAGTTGGAACAAACCTGAGCTGAGTTTTGCGGAAGTATTGCATATTGCGGGACTGGTTCCTTTACCACCCTATCTGAACCGCCCTGCTGAAGCGGGTGATACAGAAAGATACCAAACCATTTATGCCAGGCACGATGGTTCTGTAGCGGCGCCTACCGCGGGTTTACATTTTACTGACCGGCTTTTTGAAAAACTGAAGAATAAAAATATTCAGCACGATTTTGTTACACTGCATGTGGGCGCCGGAACCTTTAAGCCCGTGAAATCGGAAACCATGCAGTACCACGACATGCATGCCGAATTTATTGATGTAAGCAAATCTTTCATCGCGCATTTACAGGAGCAGTTAAAACAAAATATAGTAGCGGTTGGCACCACTTCGCTCCGCACGCTGGAAAGCCTGTACTGGCTGGGTGTTAAAACAATTTTAAATCCATCCATCCAACCGGATGAATTAATTATTTTACAGTGGGATCCTTATGACTTACCCGCATCAGCTATACGGGTACATGAGGCCCTGCAGTCTTTAGCCGACTGGATGGAGAAACATAACAGGCAAAAGCTGATCACCAAAACGCAGATCATGATCGCGCCCGGTTACCCTTTTAAGATCGTTGATGCATTGATCACCAATTTCCATCAGCCTCAATCAACATTGCTGTTACTGGTAGCTGCCATTACCGGCGATAACTGGAAAAAAATATACGACTACGCGTTAGAGAATGATTTTCGATTCCTGAGTTACGGGGATGGAAACCTCCTGTGGATCAGGCAGGCTCATGAAGCAGTGGAAGTTCAAGGGTAAAAATACTTCCCTTACCCAAAGTACTTTCTATTTTTATTTTGCCTTTGTGTGCGTCAATTACTGTTTTCACATAACTCATACCCAGCCCAAACCCTTTTACATTATGCAGATTACCGGTATGGGCACGGTAGAATTTTTCAAAAATACGTCTTACCGTTTCCTTGCTCATACCAATACCATTATCCTCTACCCTTACTAGCAGGTGCTTTTGGGTACTGTGTGTAGATATGATAATACGGATATGATCATTGGAATATTTAATGGCATTATCAACCAGGTTAGACAGCAGGTTGGCAAAATGCACTTCATCCGCATTGACCAGGTCATTTTTCGCATTCAGTAATAATTGCACCTTCCCGCCTTTATCCTGCAGTTGTAAACGATAATTCGCTAAAGTAGCCTGAATAATTTCGTGTACATGCAACGGTATCATCTTAAGCCGCAGTTCCTGTTTTTCCATGAGGGCCGCCTGCAATATGGTTTCCACATGTTTATTCATGCGGATATTTTCTTCTTTAATGATGCCGCTGAAATATTTCGATTTCTCCTTATCAGCCTGTACTTTTTCATTTCGCAGAGCGTCTACGGCCAGTGAGATAGTGGCCAGCGGTGTTTTAAACTCGTGCGTCATGTTATTAATAAAATCGCTTTTGATCTCACTTACTTTTTTCTGTTTCAACAACGATCTTACTGTAACATAAAAAGCGGCAATGATTACCAGCATAAACAGCGTCGCGCCAAAAATAACCCAGCGCAGTGATGCCCATATTTGCTTATCAAAATCGGGCACTACTATTATCAGGTGTTCCAGGGAAGGCATCGCTTCTATGTCTGCATTATTTTCAGGCACAATGGCAAAATATCTCCGTTTATTATTCACGGTATCCCAGAATTCCTTTTCATACCCCCTGGTGTACATTTCATAATCATCATAGCTATCGGTAACCCCAAATTCAAACTGCAGGTTTTTGAGGTTACTCCTGTCAAATCCGGCCCTGAGTTTGGTATGTATTTCCTGCAAAGTAAACTTCTCATCCACCGTTGGTGGCTTCAGTAAATATTTGTGAAAGTCAGAACTGAAAGTCAGCCCACCCCTTCTGGGTAAGCGAAGAACCTGCCCTGTATATACTTTTTTACTAAGTTCCTTGCTAACACTGGCCCCTACTTCATTGAGATTATTATCGAACTGGTTCTGGGTTACTTCCAACAGGTTCTGTAACCATGAGACCTGCAGCAAAATGAGGCCGAATAGTGAGAGTGAAATCAGTATGATAATGATGGGGAAAGTTTTCTTCATCCTCACAAATATAACGGGAAGCGGCAAACACCGTGTACAGGCAGCTATCTTTATCAGGATTTTAACGGCAGCGCGGG
>CAYHTC010000066.1:0-11281 GCA_964359445.1 uncultured Sediminibacterium sp.
AAAGCTTTCTCTCTTATTGCTCTGATGTTTTAACCAATCCCAGCTTAGCTTCCATGCTCAATGTGGCATGGGGTACAGCTCGTAAACGGGCTTTGTCGATCAGTTTTCCGGTAACACGGCAGATGCCGTAGGTTTTGTTTTCGATACGCATCATGGCTTTTTCCAAGTGATCAATATAAGTGATCTGCCTGCTGGCCATCTGGCTCAATTGCTCTCTTTCCATGCTCATACTGCCGTCTTCCATGGTCATGTAACGGGCATCATCATTATCGCCGCCCATTTCATCTTTTCGGGTAATCAATCCCTGTAAATAAGCCAGTTCTTTTTTAGCCGCATCTAATTTTCTGCTAATCAGTTCCCTGAATTCATTCAGATCGGTATCATTGTATTTTACCAGTGGGTCGCCATTATTGGCAGTCAGCTCCGCCACTCTTTTTTCTAATTGTGTATATCCCGGCTTATAAGGAACACTCGACTTTGTATTGATCTTAGGTACTTTCACGTCTTTAATGGGTTCTGGTTGTTTTTTTACTGGTTTTACAGGTGGGGCCGGCGGGCCTTTCACCTCAACTTTTGGTTTTGCTACCGGAGCCGCAGGTTTAACCGGAGCCGGGGCCACAGGTTTAACGGTCACTTTCGCCACTGGTTTTGCAGGCACTACAGGTTTTGCAACAGGCTTTGCAACAGGTTTTGCAACAGGCTTTACAACAGGTTTTACAACAGGTTTATGCGCTGGTTTAACGGCTTTTGCAGGAACATGTTTTACCGGTACAGCTTTCTTAGCAGGTGCCGGACTGGCTTTTTTGGGAGCTGGTTTTGCGGACACAGTCTTTTTTGCAGGTGCCGGAGCAGCTTTTTTAGGCGCTGGTTTAGCCACTACTTTTTTTGCCGGAACAGCTTTTGCCGTCTTTGCCGGGGCAGGTTTATGCGCTGGTTTTGCAGCAGCTTTCTTAGCTGGTGCAGCTTTAGCCAACTTGGCTGGGGCAGGTTTATGCGCTGGTTTCACAGTCGCTTTTTTGGCCGGAGCCACCTTTTTCGGAGCAGGTTTCTTAGTAGGCATACAGGTTTATCCTTTTTTATTAACTACCACTTTCAACAAAATACCATTGATGTCAATGTCGGCACCATTCAATATTTCAGGTACCCAATCAATGCTATCTGCCAAAATTTCGCGGCAAATATAGTCGTTATATCTAATAATAGAAGGCTTCAGTAGGGGAGCTTCCTGAACAGATACGAATATACGGTCTGTGAGATCAAAACCGCTTTCTTTTCTGATATTTTGGATCCTGTTTACAAATTCCCTTGCCTCGCCCTCCTGTTTCAGTTCATCCGAGAGGGTAATATCCAGTGCCACCGTCAGGCTACCCTTACTTGAAACACTCCAGCCCGGAATGTCTTCGGCCACAATATCCACTTCAGATAACGCGATACTAACCGGTTCTCCTTCAATGGTTAAAGTATATTGCCCCTCTTTTTCGATCCGGGTAATATCCAACTGGTTAAAATTACTGATGGCCGCGCTTACCAATTTCATTTTTGCTCCCAGGCGGTTACCCAGTACTTTAAAATTGGCTCTTATCTTTTTACTGATAACCCCTTCTGTTTCAGTAATATATTCCATCTCCTTCACATTCACTTCCGCTTTTATCAGGTCCTCAATCTTTTCCAATTGCTCCTTCATCTCTGAAGTCAACACCGGGATCATCAGCTTCTGTAATGGCTGCCGAACCCTGATATTCACTTTTTTACGTAGCGATAGTACCAGTGAACAGGTATCCTGTGCCAACTGCATTCTTTCCTCAAGAGAGGTATCAATAACCGATTCATCAGCTACCGGAAAATCAATATGATGGATGGATGCTTCTTTGAATTTGCCTGTAACCCCATTCAGGTTCCGGAAAACCGCATCACTAAAGAACGGAGAAATGGGCGCCATCAGGCTGATAATGGTTTCCAGGCACTCGTATAAAGTTTGATAGGCACTGATTTTATCCTGCTCATAGTCACCTTTCCAGAAACGGCGGCGGCATAAACGAACGTACCAGTTGCTCAGGTGTTCATCTACGAATTCTTCAATGGCACGTCCTGCCAATGTGGGTTCAAAATCATCCATAAACCTGGTTACCTGCTTAATCAGGGTGTTCAGGGATGACAGTATCCACCGGTCAATTTCCGGCCTTTTGGTCATCAGAATAGCCGTTTCTTTAAAAGCAAACCCATCTATATTGGCGTACAGGGTAAAAAATTGATAAGTATTGTACAGGGTACCAAAAAACTTACGCTGTACTTCCTGGATTCCTGCCATGTCAAATTTCAGGTTATCCCATGGCGAAGCATTGGTGATAAGATACCAGCGGGTAGCATCGGCGCCATATTTTTCGATAGTTTCAAATGGATTTACCACATTACCCAAACGCTTGCTCATTTTATTGCCGTCTTTATCAAGCACCAACCCATTACTCACCACAGCTTTGTATGCAACGCTATCAAATAACATCACTCCCAACGCGTGTAAGGTGTAGAACCAGCCACGGGTTTGGTCAACTCCTTCGGCTATAAAATCAGCAGGGAAGGCTTCCCCTTTATCTATCAAAGCTTTGTTTTCAAAAGGATAATGCCATTGGGCATAGGGCATGGCGCCGCTATCGAACCATACATCAATCAGATCAGGAACACGTTGCATGGGTTTCCCTGACGCGCTTACCAATATGATATCATCTACAAAAGGTTTATGCAGGTCCAGTATGCCTTCATGCAGGTAATTTTTATTTACATTGCCCCCTAATACCTCACCGGCTTTACGGATGCCTTCATTCAATTCTTCAATGGAACCAATACATACCTCCTCGTCTCCGTCTTCCGTTCTCCAGACAGGTAAAGGTGTTCCCCAATAACGGCTACGGCTCAGGTTCCAGTCTACCACATTCTCCAGCCAGTTACCAAAACGTCCCTCACCGGTTGATTTGGGTTTCCAGTTGATGGTCCTGTTCAGTTCTACCATCCTGTCTTTTACCGCGGTTGTTTTAATAAACCATGCATCCAGGGGATAATATAAAATTGGTTTATCGGTTCTCCAGCAATGCGGATAACTGTGCTCGTATTTTTCAACTTTGAATGCACGGTTCTCTTTTTTCAGTTTTACACTGATATCAACATTCACATCTACATAGTCTGGCTCGTCTTTATAATTCTTTACATATCTGTTGCTGAACTCACCCAGGCCATCTACAAATTTTCCCTGCCGGTCTACCATGGTTAGTATACCGAGCTTATTTTTCTTACCTACCCGATAGTCATCCGCACCAAAAGCAGGAGCGGTATGTACGATACCGGTACCATCTTCAGTAGTTACGAAATCGCCGGGAATAACGCGGAAGGGTTTGGAGTCCGGAGTCTGGAGTCTGATAACTTCAGGAGCGTTTGCTTCATAGGGCAACAGTTGTTCGTATTCGCAGTCTTCTATTTTCGATCCTTTACACTCCGTCAATATTTTCCAGGGCAGTATTTTTGCTTTTTCAGTGTACCCATCAAAATCACCATTCTCACCCTCTGGCTTGAAATACTTACCCAGTAAGGCTTTAGCCAACACCACATTTATGGGAAGATGCGTGTAAGGATTGAATGTTTTAACCAGCACATAATCAATATTCGGGCCAACGGTTAACCCCAGATTTGAAGGCAATGTCCACGGAGTTGTAGTCCACGCTATAAAAAAAACTTCACCATTCGGTATCCCGTGTCCGATATTCGATATTTCTTTAAACAGAAATTCACTCTTATCATTTCTCACTGCCTTAAACATGGCCACGGCGCTCGTATCCTTAACATCTTTATAAGTTCCGGGCTGGTTCAGTTCATGCGAACTTAATCCGGTTCCCGCGGCGGGAGAATAGGGCTGTATGCTCACACTTTCATACAGGAATCCTTTTTTGTATAGCTCGCTTAATATCCACCAGAGTGTTTCAATGTATTTGTTATCGAAAGTGATATACGGATCGTTCAGGTCAACCCAATACCCCATTTTATTGGTCAGGTCATCCCATTTATCCTTGTAGCGCAATACGGCTTCACGGCATTTGCGATTGTATTCTTCTACAGATATTTTTTTGCCGATGTCTTCTTTGGTAATACCGAGTTCCTTTTCTACACCCAGTTCAACAGGCAGTCCATGGGTATCCCATCCTCCTTTCCTTTTTACCTGGAAGCCCTGCATCGTTTTATAACGGCAAACCATATCTTTTAAGGTACGGGAAATCACATGGTGAATTCCGGGCATGCCATTGGCACTGGGTGGCCCCTCATAAAACACAAATGGCTTCCTGCCCTCACGCAGTGAAACGCTTTTTTCAAAAGCCTGTTCTTTACTCCATTTGGCCAATATTTCCTGTTCTATTGCCGGGAGATTGAGCCCGGAAAATTCTGGATATTTAACGCTCATAGCCTAAAATCGCTTGAAATGTACCGCCCGCCTGGTCAAAGGCGGGTTTTAAAGGCTGCGAAGGTAAGAAATATTGAGACGTGAAACTTGAGAAAGCGGGGTCAATCGTGAATCATGGGATATGAAACCTGAGTAAAAATATGTTCTCACGACTCACCATAAACATTTTACATATTAGTTGGTTGAAGTAACTTTAGCGGATGAAAATTGTTTTCTTTTCCGCCCAGCCCTATGATACGCTATTTTTTAACCGGTATAACGATACCCATGGTTTTGAACTGGTATTTCAGGAAGCGCGGTTAACAGAACGAACCATCAATCTGGTTGACGGGGCCGATGCTGTTTGTGTATTTGTAAATGATAAAGTGACTGCCGCGGTCTGCAAACAACTTTCAGCAAAAGGCGTAAAAGTGATAGCCCTGCGTTGTGCGGGTTTTAATAATGTGGACCTGGAAGCAGCCAAAACAAATGGCTTAAAAGTTTGCCGTGTTCCGGCCTACTCACCCGAAGCGGTGGCAGAACATGCACTTGCCCTGATACTTACCTTAAACAGAAAAACACATAAAGCATATAACCGCGTACGCGAACAGAATTTTTCGCTCAATGGGTTATTGGGTTTTAACCTTCATGGGAAAACGGTGGGGGTGATTGGCACGGGCAATATAGGGAAAGCCTTCTGCCGCATCATGCTGGGCATGGGGTGTAAAGTGCAGGCTTTTGATCTGATTGCCAATAAGGACCTTGAGGCTTTAGGCGTAACCTACCATCCCCTGATAGAAGTATTTAAATCGGATATCATTTCCCTTCATTGCCCGCTTAACAACCAGACAGAACACCTTATTAAGGATGATACCATTGCCATGATGAAAAAAGGAGTGATGCTCATTAATACCAGCCGCGGTAGGCTGGTGGATACCAAAGCAGCGATTAAAGGTCTTAAATCAGGACAAATTGCCTACCTGGGTATAGATGTGTATGAGCAGGAAGAACACCTTTTTTTCAGGGATTTATCGTCTGCTGTTATTCAGGATGATGAAATACAGCGCCTTATGAGTTTCCCCAATGTATTGATCACCGCACATCAGGCCTTCTTTACAGATGAGGCGCTCAGCCAGATTGCTACCACTACGTTAAATAATGTACGGCAATTATTAAAAAATGATAATTTGAACAATCAGGCTGCGTTACTAGTATAAATTTTATCTGATATTCGTAATAGTAGTCAGAAAACACTAAGTTCAAAACCATGAAGCATTCAACACTACGGATAGGTATCATTACGGCTGTCTTTTGCATGTTCATGGCATGTAAAAAAGAACTCAGCATTGAGAACGGCGGATTTGGCGGAATAGCACAGGGCGAACTGATTGATTCGCTGGGCAATTGTAAATCTTCGGTTGTTACCGGTGAATATACAGTTGACTCTTCACTGGTTATTTCAACCCATTATGCACTGATAAATGTAAATTTTACCGCACAAGGCAAATACAAGATTTATACAGATACCGTAAATGGCATGTGGTTTCTTGATTCCGGGTTTGCGGTAAGTAACGGTCGAAGTACCATCAAACTGAAAGGGTATGGAACACCCATACTTCCCAGGACTACTTATTTTACTATTTATTTCAATAACAATGTATGCAGTTTCGCTGTAAGTGTTGACGGAAGTATCACTGGTGGAGGTGGAAGCGGTGGTGGTACCGGTTCAGGTGATGATTATTTTCCTACCACTTCCGGATCCAGTTGGACCTATCAATACCTACCCAAACTCGGCTCAACAGATACATTTACAGTAACTACCATTACCGGCCTGATTCCTATTGATACCTTGAGCTATGCTCAATTTGCGACCTCTTTATCTGATACATTTTACTTTGCCAAAGATGGTAAAGGAACTTATTTTGCGTACAGCACCGTCGATTTTGATTATACCTTTCTTTTTGATACCATCCCAAAAATGTTTATCTCTTATCCCTTCCTGAAAGAGAATGCCCCTGTTGCCGAAACCTGGGAAAGCGGCACTTATGGGCCCGTTTGGAAGAATGGTAAAAGAGGTGTCTCAAAAGCGGTATTTACCATCGCATCAAAGAATGGCAGCTATACCATTGCTAACAAGATCTATCCAAATGTGATCAATGTAGAAAGAAAGATCCAGTTCCTTGAAGATAATACCAGTGGTCCTTACCAGACGCTATTAACAGGCAATTCCTATTATGCCAAAGGCTATGGTTTAATTGACCAGGTAATTGGTACCCAAAAAGTTTCATTACTCCGAACACCTACTATTCAATAAATAGATTTAAAAAATCTGGTTCTTGTCATTTACCAGACTGTCCGTTTCAATCGTATGGTGCCTCACAATCGTATTCTTTTTGAAGAACCTGTTTTGGAAAAGAAGTATAATGATTACGCCTGTAGAAATAGAGGCATCAGCAATATTGAATACCGGCCGGAAAAATTCAAAATAATCACCACCTATAAAAGGGAACCATGCCGGGTACTGTGCATTGGTGATGAGGGGGAAATATAGCATATCTACCACTTTGCCATGCAAAAAGCCCGCATAACCACCACCGGGTGGCAGAAACCTGGCAATATTTTGTGAAAAAGGATTGCTTTGTTCAAATAATATACCATAAAAGAGGCTATCAATCAGGTTGCCCAGTGCACCGGCATAAATCAATCCGGCACAGGTGATAAATCCTTTGTGATACCGTTTGCGGATAAAATCCCTCAATAAAAAACTTCCCCAAATAACCGCCACCAAACGAAACAGGGTAAGGGCTATCTTTCCAAAACCGCCCCCGAATTTCCAGCCCCAGGCCATGCCCTCATTCTCTACAAAATGCAGCCGAAACCAGTTACCCAGTATCTTATACTCTTCTCCGGCAAAATAATGCAGCTTGATATAAAATTTCAAAGCCTGGTCGGCAAAGATGATCAGCAGTATGATAAATATGATTTGTCTTCCTTTCACAACCTTGATTTTGATGGTGGGCAAAGATAGTATTTGAGCGTTACAGGTGGGAAATCTTGTAAAAAGTTTAGCAACTGTATCTTTTATTCCCCCATATACACCCGTTTTACCCGCTGGCTGATGCCGGTCATGATCTCATAAGCAATAGTACCCGACCATTTAGCCAGTTGCTGCACAGCCAAATGCTTTCCAAATATTTCAACCTCATCTTCCTCCCTTACACCCGGAATATCTGTAACATCAATCATGGCCATATCCATACAAACATGGCCAATAACCGGTGCCAGTTTTCCATGGAGGTACATGCTGCCCGTACCATTCCCAAATCGCCTGTCATATCCATCGGCATACCCGATGCGTACAGTGGCTATCAGGCTGTCCCTGCTCACCTCTCCCTTACGGCTATACCCAATGGTAGCACCTGCCTTTACTTCGCGAATTTGGGCAATAGTAGATTTAAGTATGATTACTGTTTCAAGGCTTAGCCCCTGCTCATCTGTACCGTCCACCCCATACAAACCGATACCCAGCCGAACCATATCAAACTGGCAACCAGGATGCCGGAAAATGGCCGCAGAGTTGGCAATATGCCTGATAAATGAGTAGCCCAGTTCCTGTTGCAACAAATCACAGGCTTCTGCGAATATGTCTATTTGGCGCTCAGTAAAATGATCCTGCTCCGGGCTTTCACTGGCCACCAGGTGACTGAAAACGGATTTTACAGCCATCGTTTGCTGCTGTTTTAGCAACTGAGCCAGGGCGATAGCATCACTGATTTCAAAACCCAGGCGGTTCATGCCTGTATTAAATTTAATATGCACAGGAAAAGTCTGTATGCCCTGCTGATTGAGATAGTCATGAAACGAACGGTATATTGGAAAAGAATAGATCTCGGGTTCAAGGTTATAGGTAGCCAATGCATCAAAACCGGCTTCATCGGGGTTCATCACCATAATGGGTAAACTGATACCTGCCTTGCGGAGTTCCACCCCTTCATCGGCATACGCCACTGCGAGGTAATCAACCTTATGATACTGCAGTATTCTGGCTACTTCCGCACTGCCACTTCCATAGCTGAAAGCTTTCACCATCGCCATCAGTTTTGTTTCGGGCCTGAGTACTTTTTGATATTCTTTGAGGTTATGTACCAGGGCTGAAAGATTAATTTCCATTACTGTCTGATGTACTTTTTGTTCCAGCCAATTGGAGATTCGTTCAAACTCAAATATGCGTGCCCCTTTCAAAAGAATATATTCATCTTTAAAATACTGCGTACTTGCCTGCTGCAGAAATTCAGTGGTGGATTGATAAAAAAAAGCTGTCAGTGGTTTTTTCCCTTTCGGTCTTTCCGCATGGTAAAATTCTTTTTGATGTTTTGTTATAGCCGGACCAATCGCAATCAATTTATCAATGCCTCTGCCGGCAATTCGCAATGCAATATCCCTGTACAAAGCTTCTTCCGGCATACCGGATTGCAGTATATCAGATATGATCAAACTACTTAATTGATTTCCTGCCTGCTGTTGAAGATAATCGAGAGCCAGATCAAGTGATGACAGATCATTACTATAACTATCATTCAATAAATAACAGTTATATATGGCCTTTTTTAACTGCATCCGCATATCTACCGGTTCCAATTGCAACAGGCGTTCCTGTATAAGGCTGTTCGGATATTTCATTTGCAGCAGTACACACCAGCAGGTGATGGCATTGTCGATAGAAATTTTATCGGTAAAGGGAACCGTAAGCGAAATGGTTTGTTCCAGATAAGTGGCCCTGACAATAGTATGCTGTTCCTGTTTTTCTTCAGCTACAATACGAATCGTTGCTTCGGCTCCTCTGCTCCAGCTAAAAAACTGAACCTCTTTAGAGAAAAGATTCCTGTCGGCCGATTCAGGCAATAATGAGGGTTGTATTGATTCTCTGCCAAAAACCAATGAACCGGCATCCTTAAACAGCAGCGCTTTTTCGATTGCCTTCTGTCTTTTATTTGTAAACCCTTCGCTATGTGCCTCTGCCAGGTTGGTAAAAACACCCTTTGTGGGTTGGATAATAGCAGCAAGTACCGCCATCTCATTCACCCTGGAGATACCTGCTTCAAAAATGCCCAGTGTATGTTGCGCATTGATTTGCCATATACTTAGCGGAACACCAATCTGTGAATTGTAGCTGCGCGGGCTTCGTACAATAATATGATCAGGCTGCAGCAATTGAAAGAGCCATTCCTTTACAATGGTCTTACCATTACTTCCGGTAATACCTATCACAGGTATCCTAAACCGACTTCTGTGATAAGCGGCTAATTGTTGTAAGGCAGTGAGTACATCTGGTACCTGTAAAAAAACAGCATCCGGGAAATCAATGGCAGCAAGGCCCTTCTTTACCACAAAATTTCTGACGCCCTGTTCATACGCTTCTTTGATAAAGCTATGACCATCTCTTCGCGGTCCGCTAATAGCAAAGAAGAGTGAGGTTTGAGGGAATACGATCTTCCTGCTGTCGGTTAACAGATATTTAATCAGTGAATCATCCGCCTGGCACAGCACTGCCTGAATAATCTCTGCAATATGTTTGACGGTATAAGTCAAGTTATCAGTATAGGTTAAAGGGAATCATCCTTCACATCTTTGGGTGTACCCTTTTTATTTATAAAAATGGAATAAAAAACAGAGCCGGAAATACATACCGATATAACACCTAATGATAAAAAGACCTGTATTGATTTTTCAATCCATTGATTCAGATAATGTTCACCAAGCATTTTAATACCAATAAAAATAAGCACTATAGCAATGCCCTGCTGCAGGTATTCAAATTTAGTAACGGCCCCGCGCAGCAGGAAGAATAAGGAGCGCAGGCCAAGTACGGCAAAAATATTTGATGTATAAATTACCAGAGGATCTTTGGAGATACCCATTACCGCGGGAATGGAATCCAGCGCAAATACCAGATCAATCGCGGCTAATAATACCACTACCACAAATAAAGTAGTATAGGCAGGTTTTCCCTTTTCGCGGATGATATACTTTCCGTTGCCGTCATGATTAACCAGGGGCAGAAATTTTTTCAGAAACCGGTACACTTTGGAATCATGCGGATCAAACTCTTCCGCTTCGTTGGTAGTAAACATTTTATAACCGGTATACAATAAAAAAATACCAAACAGGTATAATACCCAGGAAAATCTGGCAACCAGGGCCACGCCTACCGTTATAAAAGCGACCCTGAATAAAATCGCCATCAATATGCCCGCCAATAATACCCTTGGGTAATGAATTTCTTTTATACTGAAAGAAGTGAAGATGAGGATAAACACAAAAATATTATCAATACTTAAGCTCCACTCCATCAGGTAAGCGCTTAAAAACTCCAGCGCCAGTTGCGGGCCGGTTGCTGCAATACCTGTTGCAGATGTTTCGGTGTTTTCTGTTGCAAGAGCCGGACCCTGAATCCACATGAATACAAAAAATAGCAGGGCCAGTCCCACCCAAAAAAAAGTCTGGTACAAAGCCTGTTTAATCGTTATCGTCTGATTCTTTTTGCTGAGCAGACCCAGATCAAATACCAATGCAATAGCTAATACGACTCCGAAAACTAAATAAACGATCTGGTGGGTGGACATGCTTTTAATTTGAATACTAAAGATAAACAGTTGAACGCTTCAAACAGATCCGGTTAGCAAAAAAATACCTGATCTGTGCTATCTATTTGCCAAAAACTTATACCTCATATTTGTTTTTTCGCTGCCACTGGAAAAAAGTGCCTGTCATGATAACAAATATAACAGGTAAGGCGGTATTGATAAACTGCCACATGGTTTTTTGTTCTTCCGCTTTGGTTTTATCCAGCAGGCGTAAAAC
>CAYHTC010000067.1:0-9076 GCA_964359445.1 uncultured Sediminibacterium sp.
ATCTGATAAAAGGCCCCCAACGGCCGTTTTCAATGGATATTTTTTCTGCCGGCCATTGTTTGATAAACCGGTTGGCTTCTTTGGCAACTTTTTTCTCAATCAGTTCGTCTATATTCTTTTGGGTAAGCGAGTCAAAATGGTAGGTCCTGGGGATATTGATATACATATCATTCCACTTAATAAACGGCCCGAAACGCCCCTTGCCCTTTGTTACGGGTAATTCATTATAAAAGCCAATGGGTACATCGGCCTGCTGTTTTTCATTGATGAGCTGTATGGCTCTTTCCAGTTCTATTGTATGTAAGTCTTCGCCTTTGGGAATGGAAATGAATTGATCGCCAAGTTTAATATATGGCCCAAATCTTCCCACATTTACGGCAAGTTCCTGCCCTTCATATTCACCAAGGGTGCGGGGCAGGGAAAATAACTGCATCGCCTCTTCCATAGAAATGGTTTCTATACTCTGCGATGGGTTTAATTTGGCAAAACGGGGTTTCTCCAGTTCATCAGCCGTATCACCTATCTGAACCATGGGGCCATAGCGTCCCATGCGGGCAATTACTTTCTTACCGGTGCCCTTATCTATGCCAAGTTCTCTTTCGCCTTTGGCGCGTTCGGCATTTTCGAGGGTATGTTCAATCGTATCATGAAAGGGCTTATAAAATCCATCAATCATAGCGCTCCACTTTATTTTTCCCTCAGCTATTACATCAAACTCCTGCTCAATTTTAGCGGTGAATCCAAAATCCATCACATTGGTAAAATATTGTTTCAGAAAATCAGTTACTATACTACCCAGATCGGTAGGGAATAGTTTATTTTTTTCAGCACCGGTATTTTCCTGTAAAACCTGTTTTTCTATCACATTCTCCCTGGTTAGCCTTAAGAGGTTCATCGCTCGTTTGATGCCCTCTTTTTCCCTTTTTTCAACATAATTTCTTTTGATGATGGTTGAAATAGTTGGGGCATAGGTTGACGGGCGGCCGATACCCAGTTCTTCCAGTTTTTTAACCAGGGCGGCTTCTGTGTATCGTGCAGCCGGACGTGTAAATTTTTCAGTTGCCGTCATCTGTGCAAAATTGAGCGTTTCGCCGATGGATAAGGGTGGTAACATACCTTCTGTATCCTCTTCGTCCTCCTCATCTTTACCCTCCATATACACTTTCAGAAATCCATCAAATTTCATTACTTCACCGGTGGCGGAAAGTGTTTCCCTGTTTGTGCTGATATGGATCTTTGCCGTTGTCTTTTCAAATTCCGCATCACTCATTTGTGAGGCGATGGTACGTTTCCAGATGAGTTCATATAATCTTCTTGCGTCTTCATCTTTTACTGAAAAAGCGCTCATATAAGTAGGGCGAATGGCTTCATGTGCTTCCTGTGCGCTTTCATTCTTATTCTTAAACTTTCTGGGTTGGTAGTATTCACTACCGTATGCATTGGTTATCTGGTTACGGATATCTGTTAGAGCAGTATCACTTAAACTGATACTATCCGTTCGCATATAAGTGATCTTACCACTTTCGTATAATTTTTGTGCCAGAAGCATTGTCCTGCTAACACCATATCCTAATTTCCGGGAGGCTTCCTGTTGCAGGGTAGAAGTGGTAAAAGGCGCTGCAGGCGTTCGTTTGGCAGGTTTTACCTGGATGTCGGTTACCTGATAATCTGCTCCTTTGCAACTGTCTAAAAAAGACTGTGCATCCTGCAGGGCCGCAAGTTTTGAAGGCCCTTCGGCCTTAAAAGTTACATTTTTGCTGTTGATGTCAGGGGCGGTAAAAAAGGCTTCAATTTTAAAACTGCTTTCGGGTATAAACTGATTGATTTCTCTTTCTCTTTCAACAATCAACCTTACGGCAACACTTTGTACACGCCCCGCACTCAGGCTTCTTTGCATGCCTATTTTGCGCCATAATACCGGACTCAGTTCAAATCCTACTAACCTGTCTAATACACGTCTTGCCTGTTGTGCATTTACCAGATCCATATTAATGATACGGGGATTCTGCACGGCTTCTTTGATGGCGGGCGCGGTGATCTCGTGGAAAACGATACGCTTGGTTATTTTCGGATCCAGGCCCAATACTTCTGCCAGGTGCCAGCTAATGCTTTCTCCTTCACGGTCCTCATCCGATGCCAGCCAAACCTCATCCGCCTTTTTGGCCATTTGCTTTAATTCCTTAACCACCCTTTCCTTGTCTTCGGGCACTTTATACCTGGGCTGGTAATGATTATTTACATCAATACCCATATCATCCTTTTCCAGGTCACGAATATGGCCATAGCAGCTTCTGACATCAAAATCGCTTCCGAGAATTTTTTCTATGGTTTTGGCCTTTGCCGGTGACTCAACAATCAATAAATTTTTTGCCATACAGCCTGTAAATCCGCTTTTAACGGAATTTTTATTGAAATTTTTGAAATACCTACCTCCTTACAAATCTCTTCCCCGGGGGAGAGAATTTACAGGTTGTTACCCTGCAATATTAGGCGAAACCATCAAAACACAAAAAATATCAGGAATTGGTGCTGCGTAAAAACCGCACAATCTCTTTACAAATTGTGTTATCCCTATACACCCTGGTGTGTATCATACGTTAGGGTTTTAGCAGCCCTACTACGGATAATTATTTTGTTGAATTTGACCCGGATTAGAGAAACCAGCAGGAAATGGTATTTACCAGGTTGCTGAAATTGATCAGGCATTTTAATCATAAAATATGAACATTATTTTATTATTTTATCTATAATACATTAATAATTAATAGAATAAAAAAATATGATCCAAATTTGGCCAGGTTTTCCGGATCATCCGGCGGGTATCACCTGTTGTTTAACCGGTTGCGTAAACTTTTCCGTAACTCGGATGGTTAGATAAGTATTCTAAGATATTTTTGCCAGCCAAACGGAACAGGTATGTACACGATCAAGATAAAATTTGAGCAAAAAGGACTAGTCCCCGTTACGCTTAATAACATTGGTGATGACCAGAGTTTGCTGGAGATTTGCCTGAACAATGGTATTGAACTTCATCACAACTGCGGCGCCGTTTGTGCCTGCAGCACCTGCCATCTTTACGTTGATAATGGCATGAACCACCTGGAAGAATTGAGTGATAAAGAAGAGGATTTTATAGACCGGGCCGTAAACCCGCGCATCAATTCGAGACTGGGCTGCCAATGTGTGTTACAACCAGGAACAGGTGAGTTGGAAATTACCCTGCCGGATCAAACCCAATTTTTAGGTGAATAGATAAGTCCTGACTTTTAATTCCTAACTTTTAACGCCATTATGAGCCATTTTGAACCCCCGATACATTGGAACGATCACGAAGATATTGCCATGAAACTATATGAACGTTTTGGTGATGAATTTACTGAAGGTAAAATTTACCGGATAAGGTTTACCGAACTGCTGGAATGGATACTGGCGATACCCAATTTCGATGGAACCCGTGAACAAAGTACTGAAGGACATCTTGAAATGATACAGAGCGCCTGGGTATACGAATGGAGAGATAACCAGAAGCAGTAAGAACATTGGTATAACACTCTCCCCCAATAAACCAATAAACCAATAAACTGATCCCTTGCTCGAAACTTTCAAACATATCACCACTTTTATTTTCGATGTTGACGGTGTATTGACCGATGGTAATTTATTTGTATTACCTGATGGACTATTGGCCAGACGTATGAATATTAAAGATGGATATGCATTGCAACTGGCGGTAAAAAAGGGATATCATGTGATTATTATATCCGGCGGGAACTCTCCGGAAGTGAAAGACAGGTTAGAGAAATTGGGCGTAAAGGAGGTATGGATGCAGGTTGAAAATAAACCGGCGGTACTGGAACAGTTTATGCACAAAAATCGGCTTTCAAAAATATCGGTTCTATACATGGGTGATGATATTCCCGACCTGAGAGTGATGCAGATGGCCGGCTTACCCACTTGCCCGGCGGATGCAGTTCAGGAGATCAAAGAGATAGCAACCTATATTTCGCATCTCAAAGGCGGAGAGGGCTGTGTAAGGGATGTAATAGAAAAAGTAATGAAATTACGCGGCGATTGGGGAGAAGATACTGCCGTAAGGGCACAATAATGGTTTAGTAATTCAGTTTTTCTGCAGGGCTTAGTTAACTTGTGACATTAAATACTCATTTTGAAAATTATTGCCGCGTTTTTCCGTCTGATTCGATGGCCCAATCTGGTGTTTATTGCAATTACACAGTTGTTATTTGAATATTGCATCTACCGGCATGTATATGGTAATACATCCGGAGGTACTGCTGAAACGCGTCAGTTATTGTTCCTGGTAATCGCCTCCGTTTTAATAGCCGCTGCAGGGTATATTATCAACGATTATTTTGATTTGAATATTGACCAGGTAAATAAACCCGGTAAAGTGGTCGTGAATGTGATCATCAGCAGGAGGTGGGTTATTTTCTGGCATATGTTCCTGAGCCTGCTCGGACTGTTTTTTACTGTTTTGGCGCTTCCTGTTGCCGAATACTGGCACCTGGTATTGGGTAACCTGGCCAGCATTATCTTACTATGGTTTTATTCAACCAATTTAAAGAAGCAACTGCTTATTGGTAATGTGCTGATCTCTTTATTAACAGCCTGGGTAATTGGTATTATATTTTTCTCCAAATACCTGTTGAAAATAAATGGCCCGCTGGTTGTTGATCACAACCAGATCCGTTTTTTCCGGCTAACCATTCTGTATGCTTCTTTTGCTTTTATTATTTCACTTATTCGGGAAGTTATCAAAGACATGGAAGATATGGAGGGCGACAGGAAATATGGTTGCCGTACTATGCCCATAGTTTGGGGCGTTAATGCCAGTAAAGTTTTTGTAGCCGTATGGATCATTGTATTGGTTGCCGTTTTAATTATTCTCCAGTTTTATGTATTACCATTTGGCTGGTGGCTAAGCGTACTGTATTGCTTGTTACTTATTATTGTTCCGCTGATTTGGATATTGTTGAAACTTTTTAAGGCCCGGACATCAGAAGATTTTCACAGGTTGAGTACCGTTGTGAAACTGGTAATGTTCACCGGTATCCTGTCTATGTTTTTCTTTAGAATCTATTGATATCTTTCAGGAATAACCGGAAAAATGTATGTTATGCAGGAAATTATTTTGGCCTCACAATCACCCAGAAGAAAATTGTTGCTGGAATGGGCCGAGGTTCCTTTTGATGTGATTGTGAAACATACGGATGAAGATTTTCCTCCGGGTCTTTCCTTCTCAGAAGCGGCTATTTATATTGCCCGCCAAAAAGCATTGGCCGTTCATGCGCATGTAAAAACTGCCTATCAGGGGCGCCTCGCGGATAAAACCATACTGGCCGCGGATACGGTGGTGGTTTTAGACGAAGCCATTATTGGTAAACCTGCAGATCGTGCAGACGCGATCAGGATATTACAATCTCTTTCCGGCAAAGAACATAAAGTAATTACCGGCGTTGTTCTGTTACATACCGGGGGTGAGATTGCTTTTGCAGATATTACAGAAGTGAGCTTTCACAAGCTTACTGATGAACAGATTGAGTATTATGTTGACAAATATGAACCCTACGACAAAGCCGGCGCCTATGCCATCCAGGAATGGATAGGTGTTGTAGGTATTCGTTCTGTAAAGGGTGACTTTTATAATGTGATGGGGCTACCTGTCAGCAGGGTGATACAGGCATTAGATACAATAAATTCTTAAATGAAAATCAGGTATTTATCGCATTCAGTTAGTTAGTAATTTTTCGGTTCTCCGCGATAAAAGCGGTAAATCATGAATGAAAAATTGCTACAATTTATCTGGCAGTTCCAATACTACCAAAAACAGCAGTGTACCACCACTCAGGGTGAAACCTTGTATATTGAAAGGCCCGGGATACTCAACCTTAACCAGGGGCCTGATTTTTCTGAAGCCCTCATTCGGATCGGTCAAACAACCTGGGCCGGTAATATCGAACTGCACCTGCGGTCATCAGATTGGTACAAACACCGGCATGAAGCTGATATCCGTTATTCCAATATCATTCTTCATGTAGTATGGGAAGATGATCAGCCTGTTAAAGATGGCCGTAATAACCGGGTACCCACTTTTGTATTAACATCACGCGTCTCTGCCTTATTGCTGAATAGGTATCGGTCCATGATGGTAACCAAACTCCCCGTTCCCTGTCATTCCTTTTTG
Organism: uncultured Sediminibacterium sp.; assembly: GCA_964359445.1. Lineage (GTDB taxonomy): Bacteria > Bacteroidota > Bacteroidia > Chitinophagales > Chitinophagaceae > Sediminibacterium. The sequence continues at coordinate 6,203 of CAYHTC010000067.1, forward strand.
CCCATACTCAATCACCTGGGATGGACGGCCTGGAAAGAGCGGCTGGTAGCTGAAAGACTGGAAAGAAAATCGGCGAATGTATTAGCCGTGTTAGAACAATCCAATTATCATTGGGAAGAAATTTGCTGGTGGCTACTGGCCGCCAATTTTGGTAGTAAGATAAACAGTCCTTTGTTTGAGCAGGTAGCCCAAAGCATTCCGATTATCATCTTAGCCAAACACAAAAATCAAATACATCAACTGGAGGCTTTGTTGCTTGGGCAGGCTAATCTTTTATCCGGACAGTACGAAGAAAAGTATCCGGTAATGTTACAGCGGGAGTATTTTTTTTTGAAGAAAAAATATAAGTTGCAGGCAATAAACAAACAACCTGCTTTTTTACGGATGCGGCCCGCAGCTTTCCCTACACTCCGGTTGGCGCAGTTGGCCATGTTGACGTTTCATTCATCACATCTTTTTTCGAAAATAAAAGTAATTGGCCAGTTGGGGGAAGCACTGGAACTATTCATGGTAACCGCCAATGATTACTGGAACGACCATTACCGTTTTGATGAATTATCAACCCCTCAACCCAAACACCTGGGCAAACAGATGGCAGAAAATATTCTGATCAATACGGTGATACCCATTTTGTTTGCCTATGGTTTGTACAATAAGGATGAAATGTATAAAGAAAAATGCATTCAATGGTTGCACCAGTTGCCTGCTGAGCAAAACCGGATTACCAGACAATGGCAGGTAGACGGAATTGGCAACAAATCGGCGCTTGATTCGCAGGCATTGATAGAATTAACAAATCACTATTGTATTAACAGGCGCTGCCTTGACTGTGCGATAGGCAACAAAATTCTAAAAAACGGTCTCTGATTACCAGTTGAATTCCATATCGAGTTCAGCATCAGGATGTAAAGTTCTTTCAACAGGGCAGGTGCGGGCCGTTCTCTCGAGGATTTCTTTTTGTTTATCATCAAGATTCAATCCGGCAGGGAAAAAAACATGGACGATGATTTTGCCTATCCGGCGTGGATCACTCACCATAATTTTGGTTACATCCAAACGGGTGCCATCCAGCAGGATATCCATGGTGCGGGCCTTAATGGCCATAGTAGTTACCATGCAGGTGCCTAATGCAGTCACAACGAGGTCCGTAGGGGAGAAACGTTCCCCCTTACCCTGGTTATCGGTGGGGGCGTCGGTTTCGATTGTGGTTCCGCTTTGGATATGTGTAGCGGTTGTACGGAGGTCGCTATTATAAATAATTTGTGAAGTCATTGTATCATTTTGCCATAAATTTACAGGTAACAAATCAAATGTAAGTGAAGAAGCTATTTTTTATAACAATCCTATTGAGTTCGGTTTTTGTTTCTGCCCAGCAGAAAGTGAATTCTTCTGCCGCTGACCTGAAACAGCAGAAGAAGGCAGAGCGCAGAGAAAAAATCAACCAGCTTATTAGGCAGGAAGAAGAGGGGGCTTTAATTTATCAGAAACAAAGCGCATTTGGCGTTAAATTCAATACCGATGCCTGGAGTATATTTTATGAGCATGGCAAATACAAGACCATCACCAAAACCAATTTATGGTGGCTTGAACTGGGCGAGCGAAAGCACCCTAAAGAAGAGAAAGTTCCTACACTTAGCGCCTCACAGGGTTTTTTGATTATCTCAAGTTATATATATGGTAAGCAAAATAATTTTTATTATCTGAAAGCAGGTCTTGGTCAGCAGACCCTGATAGGCGGTAAAGGCAATAAAAATGGGGTTGCGGTATCTGCCATTTATGGCGGCGGGGTTTCTGCCGGACTGTTAAAGCCTTATTATATTGAGATAGAAAATCCTGTTACCAATACCAAAGAACAGATAAAATACAATAACAACGATAATCTGTTCCTTGATCCGACTATTATACTGGGAAAAGGTAGTTTTGGAAAGGGGTTCAATGAAATTAATTTTGTACCCGGTGTACATGCAAAAGCGGCACTTCGTTTTGATTATGGCCGTTATAACGAAGTTCTTTCAGCCATGGAAGTTGGTGTAAACGCGGAATATTACACAAAAGTCATGCCCATCCTGCTTCTCAATAAAGAGAATAAACTCTTTTTCAATGCCTATATTTCGCTTGTTTTTGGTAAGAGAAAGTAAGTTATTTTTGTAACCCCAAACTCCAAACTCTCAACAAGTACTATCAATGCAAGAATTACCCATAGCCTCCCCCAACAATACTGTTTTAAAAAAGCCCGGTTGGCTTCGTGTAAAATTGCCTATCGGCGAGAGCTATAAGCATGTTCGTGGTCTGGTTGATACCCATAAATTGCATACCATCTGTGAAAGCGGCAATTGTCCTAATATGGGTGAATGCTGGGGAGAAGGAACGGCCACTTTTATGATATTGGGTAATATATGTACAAGAAGCTGCGGATTCTGTGCGGTAGCTACCGGAAGGCCCGAAGCAGTGGATTGGGATGAGCCGCAGCGGGTAGCGGAGGCTATACATCTGATGAAAGTGAAACACGCCGTGTTAACAAGCGTTGACCGCGATGAGTTAAAAGACGGAGGTTCTGTCATCTGGTACAATACAATTGAAGCTGTAAAAGCACTCAATCCGGATACCACCATGGAAACACTGATTCCTGATTTTCAGGGTAAGGCAGACCAGGTACAACGCATTATCCATGCGGCACCACATGTAGTGAGTCATAATATGGAGACCTGTGAGCGCCTAACACGCCAGGTTCGTGTACAGGCCAAATACAGGCGTAGCCTGGAAGTGTTGCAAATGCTGAAACAGGGTGGTATGCGCACCAAAACAGGTATGATGCTGGGTCTTGGTGAAACAAAAGAAGAACTTCTTAAAACTTTTCAAGATTTATTAAATATT
>CAYHTC010000067.1:9086-11266 GCA_964359445.1 uncultured Sediminibacterium sp.
ACCTTCAACCTACTAAAAAACACTTACCGTTACAACGTTTTGTGCATCCGGATGAATTTGCGGAATTACGTGAGATAGGCTATCAGCTTGGGTTTGATTATGTAGAAAGTGGTCCGTTGGTTCGTTCATCTTATCATAGCGACAAGCATGTACTGCAGGGCTATGGCAGAAATAAATGGATTGAGGAAAAACAAGCGGTAACCATTTAATTATTCATTGCGTCAGGATTCCCTGACGTTTTTTATTGGGTATTTATGAAAATTCAGCGACTAATGATTTCTTTCCTTCTTTTATCCGTAATGGCCAATGCGCAATGGAAATGGAAGAATGTTGATTCTCTTTTTCAGCCCTTACCTGCTGCTATGCATGTATATATAACCCATGATTCTACAGAAGGGAAACCCAATATCGCTTATTATGTTAGTGTTGATTTGAAAGACAGATCGGTTGAGTTTACTACACAGGTTGGCAATGGTAAAAGATATACACCTGCTCAATATTTTGAACAGGAACAGAAACCGTTACTGGTAATGAATGCTACTTTCTTTGAATTTGTGCATAACAGTAACCTGAATGTAGTAATCAAAGACGGGAACTTACTGGCTTATCAGGTGCATACCCTTGCAGGTAATGGTAAGGATACCCTAACCTATCGTCATGTTTTTGGAAGCGCCATTGGCATTGATAAAAGAAGAAAAGCAGATATCGCCTGGTTGTATACGGATTCTACGGATAGCTATGCCTATGCAAGTCAACAGGTACTAAATACACTGAAGGATTCTGTAAAACATCATACAAAAACCGGGATGTTGCGGTATGGTGGGTTTAGAAAATGGAAAATGCGAACAGCAGTAGGCGGTGGTCCGGTATTGGTACAAAATGGTGAGATACGAATTACCAATAATGAAGAACTGAAATTCGCGGGTAAGGCCATCAATGATAAACATCCACGCACTGCGATGGGTTATACGGCCGATGGTAAATTGATACTAATGGTGATTGAGGGACGTTTCCCCGGAAAAGCGGAAGGTGCCACTCTGGTACACGAGGCACGTATGCTAAAGCAGATAGGTTGTATGGAAGCAATGAATTTAGATGGCGGTGGCAGTAGCTGCTTATTGATTAACGGCAAACAAACCATCACCCCAAGTGATAAAGAGGGGCAGCGGGCAGTGCCGGCGGTGGTTATAATCAGAAAAAAATAACGGCAGGGCAGGGTTATTCAGTTCCCGTTTACTCACCCATTCTAATCTTTACTCAATCATTACAAGTATTTACGCACCTGTTTACAATGTGGCGTTTATAGTCTGTACCTTACAGTCTTAATTTGCCGGGCATGATGAAAGCGTTGCTGGTTGATGACGAGGTTAACAATCTGGAGAGCTTACATTTTATGCTTCAGCATGATTGTGAGGGTGTAGAAGTGACTGGCAAGGCAGCTAATGCAGTACAGGCAAGAGATTGGTTAGCACAGCATACTGCTGATGTTATTTTTTTGGACATTAATATGCCCGGCGAAAATGGCTTTCAGTTTTTAAGCAGCCTTGTTACACAAAACTTTAAAGTGGTTTTTGTAACCGCTTATAACGAATATGCCATACAGGCCATTAAGGCAAGTGCATTGGATTATATTGTAAAGCCCGTTAATATTGATGAACTGCAAACCGCAGTGGAAAAAGTAAAGCGTTCGCTAAGCAGTCCTGTGGCAGCGGAACAAAACCGGCAGTTGCTGGAGCATCTTCTGCAATCAGTCAATAAAAAAACGCCACCCAAAAAAATCGCACTGCCTCAATTAGGTGGCATTAGCTTTATAGAGGTGGATGATATGGTGTCATTGCAGGCCGACAGTAATTATACCATCATACACATGAATAACATGCAAAAACTGGTGATCAGTAAAACCCTGAAGGATTTTGAAGAATTGCTTGATCAAACACAATTTGCAAGGATACATAAATCCTATATCGTAAACCTGCGATATATAAAAGAATACAGCACCACAGATGGCGGCGTTGTAAAAATGACAGATGGCAACCAGTGGAGCATCAGCCGCAGGCAACTGGATACTTTCCTGGAAAAAATGAAGACAGGCAGTTTGATGTTTGGTAAATAAACATTTCGTTTTATACATTATCGCCCAAACCAGTGTTATTAATGCGTTTTATCGTTTCGTGGTTACT
>CAYHTC010000068.1:0-11251 GCA_964359445.1 uncultured Sediminibacterium sp.
GTGGCTACCGAAAGGTGCTGTTTTTTGATAACAGGGGAAGGTATATGCTAACCGTACCCATTACCAACCATACCCTTATTAAAGAATTGCACTACTACGCTGATGAAAGTAACAGTGAAATCGTCTACTATGATATTTGTCTTTTTCATGAAGAAGATGAAGATCTGGCAACTATTTTCCTGCTGGGAGAGAAGCATTTTTAACGATCCACCCATCGATCATCACCCACCCGAAAATTTACAGAAATAATACTGCTATAATTGCACGTTCCTTGGATGTCCAGGCGTATGATACAAGAAATATTTGGGCGATTCAAAATGATTTTCGGCGGTAAAAGGTCCGGTGAATTTATCTGCTATCAAATCCTCCCTCACAAAAAAAGCATTCACACCCGAAAAAGAACTGGCAACCAGTGTATAGCCTTTTTTTAATCCTAACTGATATAAGGCCTCCAGGCTGGCACCGGTATTACTGGTTCCATCCCATATTTTACCGGCATCATACTCAACCACAAAATGGCAACCCGGCCTGAATATGGCATTGTATTCGATAATCACTACACGGGGTTTGAAGGCATTAATAGCCTCCCAAACATGATAGTCGTTACGGTCAATATCAATAGATAAAAGGTCGAACTCTGCGGGTACATTTCCCTGCCTGAATAACTGCTCAATATTTTCTGCGGTTATAAAGCGCTGAATGGCTGTAAGATTCCCTTTGGCTATCGTTTTTGAAAAATTTTGATGAATGGTTTGTATGTGCTCACTACTTCCATCCATCCATAATCCTTTCCAGTTATTGTATAGCAAATAGGTTGAATTGGTTTCCACACCCGTTTCAACGCCAAACTCAACAAAATAGCGGTTGGTAGTACCAATACGCCTGAATATTTCCCGGATAATGCCATCTTCCCCAAACTGAGAAAATGCCTGAAATTCGTAACGGTTTAATTTATCCGGAGCCTGGTAGCGCGGATGATTAAAGAGATTTTTTTGGATATACGCATCAATCTGCAAAATATTAGCATCCGATAACTTCAAATCAATATTCTCCAGAAAAAGCGTGCGGCGGAGTTTAACGTAAACCCTTTCTTTAAATTTTCCGAATGTGCCCATGGGGTAATGATTGAATGAGTGAGTGAATGGTAAAAGTAAACTAAAAATGTAAAGTTCGTTATATTGCCACAGCCTTTACATTTGTATATATGAACAGGCTGAAAGGCATCCTATATGAGATTGTTGGCTGGTTAGCCGCACTTGGCCCGCGGAAAGGCGGCAGGGTTAAAAAATTGCTGATTGTAAGGATTGATGAGATAGGTGATTTTATGCTTTGGCGCCCTTTCATCAAAGAGATGGTATCATCAGAAAAATACAGCGGATACGAATTTCATTTCTGCGGCAACCAAAGCTGGAAAAGCCTTTTTCTGTGTTTAGACAAAGAACTCATTTCCCGGTTTTATTGGATGGATAAGATACAGTTTAAGAAAAAAATAAATTATCGCTATCATTTTCTTAAACATATCTACAGGGAACGTTACAATGTAGTCATCAATCCTGCTTATTCAAGAGATAAAAGGTATGACGACAGTATCGTAAAGGCTGCCAAAGCCCCTGCCAGATTGGGTATGGTGGCCAACCGGGAGAGTACCCATTCCTATGAAACCGGCTATGACCGCAACCTCTATACCAACCTTTTTGTTCATCCGGAGAAACCCATTTTTGAGTTTTACAGGAACCGGTTATTTACGGAATTTATTACCGGCAAAGAGTCAGCTATTACTGATACCCGGGTAGATCCGGAATGTTTGCCTGCCTTGTCGCTTGTAATGCCAGACAACTATTTTGTAGTATTTCCAGGCTCAAGAAGTAAGGAACGCATCTGGTCAACAGAAAATTTTATACGTGTCAGTAAGTATCTTTTTGAAAACTATGGGTGGACAGTTATTGTTTGCGGCACCGGGGCCGATGCCGCTTATACAAATGCTTTTTGTGAAGGATACCGGCACCCGGTAATCAATTTAACCGGCAAAACCTCACTCACAGAAATGCTCACTGTTTTTACCAAAGCCCAGTGCCTGTTATCTGTAGATACGGGCTCTGTACACCTGGCTGCGGCAGTAGGTTGCACGGTTTTCGGCATCTTCAACGGATCGCAATACAAACGCTTTGCACCATATCCCGATAGTTTGGCTGCTAACTTTTATGCAATTTACCCTGATGAAATTGAAAAAGAATTAATGCAGGATGACATCGTAAAGCAGCGGTATGAATTTGTTGTACGGGTACCCTATGATTCAGTGAGAGCAGATAAAATAATACTCGCTATCCATCATCATTTCGCTGATAAATTATCCTGAACTCACCACGCAACCTATAGATTTTCTAACCCTATCTTTTTTTTGAGGGAGAAAAGCCATTTTCCAAAAGGGGTTTGCAACAGTTGATGCAGCAGTTTGAGCCTCAACTGCCATACAACCAATAAAAAAGAAAATCCGAAATAAGACTCATATACCTGCCTGTTTTCTTTCAATGAATCCAGGTATTTCCTGTTACTGATACCGGCATCATCAAACACAACCATCACTTTATTGATATAGAGATAGGGCTCATTGGCCATACGGCACATCAGGTCGTAATCCATTGCAATTTTGTATTTATTGTTGAATGTTCCTATTCTGTCATACACTTCTTTCTTTACAAACCAGGTAGGATGAGAAACACTGCGCATGCCCCTGTATAGTTTGGCTCTCTCAAATGGTTTACCAACTACTACTGACCGCCCCCCCCTATTCATTTGAATGTTTCCACTTGCCCATTGCACGGAGGGATGCTTCTCAAAATTATCAAGAACCACTTTCAACACATCATTCGAAGCATAGCAGTCACCGGCATGCAATAAATGAATGATCCCATTACCGGCTCTTTCAATCCCTTTATTAAAGGCATCTGAAATACCCTCATCTCTCTCATTCATCCATTTCCGGTACACCGGCTGTGGCGTATACAATAACCATTGTTCAATATCGCTTGTAGAAGACCCATTGATCACCCAATGCCCGTCAGGCAAATGCGTTTGTGCATCAATCGTAGCACAGGTCCTTTGCAGGTCGGCGAGATTATTGAAACAGATGGTGATGACAGTGAGTGATGCCATAGGGGGGTAAAAATATTGAAAATTGAACACGGAACATTGAATGACAAAGTAAAATACTTAACTATTGTGTGATAATAGTTAAATGCTTTTCAATTTTTCAAGAAATAGCGCCAGCCCATTCCGTTTGGCATCATCCAGCCGGTAACTGATATTCTTTGTATAATACTTTAACAGATCAAAACTGGTATAGGGATTTTCGGCAACCACTTCCGCTATATGCGATACACCATAAGCATTTGCACGGTTAAACGCGTCTTCAAAATCTTCGCCCAGCGGTTTATTGGCCACCCATGCAGCAAACACAAAAGGCAAACCGGTATGCGCTTTCCACGCGGTTCCCAGATCATAGTTATACGCAGAAATTTTTCTTTGTTCCAGGGCCCTGTCGCCAATCACAATCCCGGCGGTAGTCCCTGTAATGGCTGAACGGAAATTTTCTTTTGCATCTTCCAGAACCGGATCCAGTTTCCAGTATTCTTTCAATAAAATTTTAGCGAGGTTAACAGAGGTTCTGCTCTGGTAATCAAGTAAAACGGATGTCACCTGCTCAACAGGCACTTCGCTGAAAAGTGCAACAGAAGCCACTTCCCCATCTGCTCCAATACAATAATCCGTAATAATATACGATTCTGTTAAAATGGGTATGATGGCAACCGGTACCAATCCCACATCTATCTCATCATTTAATAACATAGTAGCCACCCTGGCCGGATAGGCTTCTACCATATCTATCTTTTCCATCAGTCCTGAACGCTTCAATCCATACAATAAGGGCCTGGTATTTAAATAACTTACTGCCCCAATGCGTATTCTCTTGTTCAATTCGGTTAATTTTGCACAAAGAAACCCATTTAATAATTAATAATTAGTAATTATTAATTACCGGGGGGACTACTGAAGTAGTGGTGTAATCTGGTTCTTTTTTGACCTAAAGAAGCTATTACGGTTATATCAGAATGCCTAAGCTATCTTCGCTGCTTCAACAATTATTAATTATTAATTACTAATTATTAATTATCTATGGAACTAAGTAACCTCACAGCCATCTCCCCCATTGATGGCCGTTATCGTAAACAGGTGAACCACCTTGATGAGTATTTTTCTGAATACGCATTGATCAAATACCGTGTTTTGGTAGAGATAGAATACTTTTTCTTCCTGGCCAACAGGAAGTTCTTTAAACTCCCCCTCAAAGCCCGTCTGCAACTAAAAAAAGTAATGGATGAATTCGGTTTGGATGATGCACAGCAGATCAAACAGATTGAATCTGTTACCAACCATGATGTGAAAGCGGTTGAATATTTTTTAAAAGAGCAATTAGACAAAGCTGCCATTCCTCAACTGAAAGAATGGATCCATTTCGGTCTTACCTCTCAGGATATTAATAACACCGCTATTCCGTTAAGCTGGAAGCATTGTATGGAGCATGAATACCTGCCTTCCATCATTAACCTGCAAAACTATGTATACCAACAGGCTGCCCAATGGAAAAATATTCCTTTGCTGGCACGTACACACGGGCAACCTGCCTCACCAACCAGGTTAGGTAAAGAGTTGATGGTGTTTGTAGAAAGATTGAATAACCAGGTCGAATTATTTTCAAGTATCCCTTATGCAGCAAAGTTTGGAGGGGCAACCGGAAATTTTAATGCCCATCATATCGCTTTCCCAAAAAAGAACTGGATTGTGTTAGGCAATCAATTTGTGGAAGAGGTCTTGGGATTACAGCGTATGCAGTTTACCACACAGATAGAACACTACGATAGCCTGGCCGCGCATTTGGATGCCATCAAACGAATCAATACTATTTTAATTGATCTGTGCCGGGATATCTGGACCTACATCAGCATGGATTACTTCAAACAAAAAACAAAACAGGGTGAAGTAGGCTCATCGGCCATGCCGCATAAAGTGAACCCGATTGATTTTGAAAATGCGGAAGGTAATCTGGGAATGGCCAATGCCTTATTGGAACATTTATCCGCCAAACTTCCCATCAGCCGCTTACAGCGCGATCTCACAGACTCAACCGTTCTCCGCAACCTGGGTGTACCGGTGGCACATGTGGCCCTTGCGTTACAATCTTTGGGAAAAGGTTTGGGCAAACTTGTTTTGAATGAAGCCAAACTTAAAGCTGATCTTGAGAATAACTGGGCGGTGGTAGCCGAAGCTATTCAGACTATTCTGCGACGTGAAAATTATCCAAGCCCCTATGAGGCACTGAAAGATCTTACCCGTGGTAACCATACGATTGATAAGAAAACAATGCATGATTTTATTGGCAAACTCAAAGTAAATGCGGCAGTAAAGAAAGAATTGAAAGCCATTACCCCGTTGAACTATGTGGGCGTAAATCCGGAGTATTAGACTAGTAACCCCCTTTTATTCACCACAGAAAAAAAGAGTAGCAGAGGATACGCAGAGATTAGTATTTTAAGAAAGCATATCCTTTCAACTGATAGGTAGTTAAGGTGGTAATCGCGGATAAAGCAGGTTTCACTTCGGGTGTAACCTCCTCTATGGGAATGTTTTTTTTATTCAATGACTGACCGCACACAAATATTTTCACCCCTGCTTCCTGCAATTCTTTAAATAAAGGAATATTAGGATTATCTGTATGGAATTTTTTCTGATAGCCCTCATTATTAACCACGAACTGTGCGGCGGGCCCATGAATAATCATCACCACATGCAGTTTTTTTGCCGGAATGCCGCCCAGCGCATGCAGGTTAACCACCGCGGCCACTTTATCGAAAAATTCATGAACAGCCTCAGGCTTTGTATTGTCTGAGCTAATTTCTACTACAATTTTATAATCCAGGCTGGTATCAGGATTCTCAACAGAAAAAGGCACTTCCGTTACCGTACCAAATTTTTTGATAACCGGGTTAACCTTTGTTTGTGCAGTAACACTTATTACTGCGATAGATAGCAGTACGGCAATGATGATTTTGTTCATGTAATGATGATTAAGCAACAAATTACGTATTTTGAAATTAGAAAATTATTTTCCAGGCTTTTTCTTCAGCAAACTGAATGCATCATCCACACTCATTTCCTCCTCTTTTTTGACTTTTACCTTTTGAATTTCGCTTCATCCTGAATATGTAGTATCTGCACCTCCTCCAATCCGCCTGTTATATCCTTCCGGTAACGGGCAATAGAGGGAACCGGTGGCGCAGTTTAGGTGTTTGCAACTGAAATCCGGCCTCCTGCGGGTAATATTTCACAGTTGCCGGGGGGGAATCCTCCGGTGGTCTCAATATCCACAATTGCATATCGCATACCTGCAAAATAACGATAGTAAATCCGTGAAAAGAAAAAAGAGATTCCTTGTAATAAATATCCCGGAAAGGATACTTATTAAAATAATCGGCAGGGCTGTAACTTTTTTTTTAACCAAACGTTAGCTATTATTAACAATGATTAACCCCTAATCCGGGGCAACCTGTTTAATTTAGATACCTGAGCCGGCTAAAATGAAAACAATTCTATCCCTTTTATTAATTATGCTGCTGGGTAGCTGTAGCTATCAACCATCTACTGCTAAAGCCCTTGAAATAGGGAATAAAGTGAAAAAATGCTGCAACTCACTTTCCATGACCAAAAATTCGATAAGTCAGGGTTCCGGCGCTGCTAATGAGGTAACTCCATCCACTTCCAAAATAGCTGTATCACTACTGGATAGAAGCTCGCAGTTGCTTACCTGGTAAGTTCCTGTCTAAAATAAATTCTCACAAAATATCCTGCCCCTTTTCATCGGGCCCTCTATATGGGTTTTCCTTACTTTTGCACTTTTCAAAGCTGAACGCCAAAAGCGGAAAGCAGAAAGCAAAACCTTGAAAGCCGAATGCTTTCAGCATTGTTAAGCGTAAAACATGGAACTAAGCAAAAATTATATCCCGAATGAAGTAGAAGCCAGATGGTATAAACATTGGCTGGATAATGGTTATTTCAGCAGCAAACCCGATGAAAGAGAAGCCTATACAATAGTGATACCTCCACCGAATGTAACCGGCGTGCTGCACATGGGGCATTGCCTGAATAATTCTATACAGGATATTCTTATCCGCCGTGCCAGAATGCATGGTAAAAACGCCTGTTGGGTTCCGGGTACAGACCATGCTTCTATTGCAACTGAAGCAAAAGTAGTAGCCATGCTGCGCGAAAGAGGTATTACCAAATCATCACTTAGCCGGGATGAATTTCTTGCATATGCCTGGGAATGGAAAGAAAAATATGGCGGCATCATTTTACAGCAATTGAAAAAACTGGGATGCAGTCTTGATTGGGACCGTACTTCTTTTACCATGGATCCGGTGTACTACCAATCTGTTATAAAAGTATTCATCGACCTCTATCAAAAAGGAATGATCTATCGCGGCAAGCGAATGATTAACTGGGATGTGAGGGCAAAGACGGCTTTGAGTGATGAAGAAGTGATTTATAAGGAAGTGCAGAGTAAACTTTATTATGTTCGGTACGCGATAGATAACGGTTCACATACTACGGATCACAGTAAAAATGATACTTCCGCAGATTATATTACCATTGCCACCGTACGCCCCGAAACAATTCTTGGAGACGCTGCTATTTGCGTAAATCCGGATGATGAGCGATATAAACACCTGCATGGCAAATTCGCATTTGTTCCTTTAATCAACCGGCGTATTCCCATCATCCCCGATGAATATGTTACCGTTGACTTTGGTACCGGCGCCCTAAAAGTAACGCCGGCACATGATATGAATGATTACCAGTTGGGACAGAAATATAAGCTGGAGATCATTGATACCATGAATGATGATGGCACGATGAGTGAGGCTGCGCAACTGTTTATTGGTGAGGACCGTTTTGAAGTGAGGAAAAAAATTGTACCGCAACTGGAAGCAGCCGGGCATCTGGTAAAAACAGAAGAGTATACCAATCAGGTAGGTTTCAGTGAAAGAACGGATGCTGTGGTAGAACCCCGGCTAAGTTTGCAATGGTGGGTAAGTATGAAAAAAATTTCTGAACCCGCATTGAGTGCAGTAATGGGTGAAGAGATCAATTTCCACCCTGCCAAATTCAAAAACCTTTACCGGCACTTGATGGAGAACATCAAAGACTGGTGCATCAGCCGTCAGTTATGGTGGGGGCACCGAATTCCGGCGTATTATGCGCCAGACGGCTCTTTTGCAGTGGCCGCAACCAAAGAAGAAGCATTCAAACAACTCACGGCTCACGGCTCACGATTCACGATTAACGATATCCGGCAGGATGATGATTGCCTCGACACCTGGTTCTCCAGTTGGCTTTGGCCTTTCGAAGTTTTCAAAGGATTGTCTGATCCGGGTAATGCGGAAATAAAATATTATTACCCAACCAATACACTGGTTACGGCGCCTGAAATTATTTTTTTCTGGGTAGCCAGGATGATCATGGCAGGTTTTGAATACATGGATGAGAAGCCATTCAAAGATGTTTATTTTACAGGGATTGTTCGTGATAAACAGGGAAGAAAAATGAGTAAAAGTCTCGGCAATTCACCTGACCTGCTTGGCCTGATAGACCAGTATGGCGCGGATGCAGTGAGATTTGGCATTATGATTGCTTCTCCCGCCGGTAATGATATCCTGTTCGATGAACCGGCCCTGGAACAGGGAAGAAACTTTAATAACAAACTTTGGAATGCGCTGAAATTAGTCAGGAGTTGGGAGTTACGAGTTAGAAGTCAGGAAAACAATACTCCAGACTCCAAACTCCAGACTTCAGACTTCGCGATAGCCTGGTTTCAACACCGCCTTAACCAGGTAAAGTCTGACGTAGATGAAATGATGGTACAGTTCCGTCTCAGCGAAGCCTTAAAAACCATCTACTCACTGGTATGGGATGATTTCTGCAGTTGGTATCTTGAGTGGGTTAAGCCGGGATTTAAACAACCGATTGATGCGGCTGTGTACGAAAAAACAGTTGTGTATTTTGAAGAGCTGATGCAACTGTTACACCCCTTTATCCCATTCATTACAGAAGAGATCTATCATTTATTGAGAGAGCAGAAAGAGGATATCTGTATCAGGCAGGTTGAGGCTTTACAATCATTTGACAAACCCGCACTGGAAGCCGGCGAATTATTGAAACAGGTAATCTCTGCATTAAGGGATGCAAGAAATAAAAACCAGCTCAAACCAAAAGACCCGGTCAAACTGCATATTCAGGCGAATAATATTTCCGGTTATAAGGCAATTGAAAACATTCTGATCAAACAGGTAAATGCGGCATCCGTTAGTTATACAACCGTTACTATTCCCAATGCCATTGTGGTGGCGGTAGAAAAAGATAAATTTTTTATTGAAACAGAAAAACTGCTGGACAATACTACGCTGAAAGCTGAATTACTGAAAGACCTCGATCATCAGCAAAAGTTTCTGGAAACGGTTACCAAAAAACTCAGTAATGAACGTTTTGTGCAAAATGCCAGCGCGGCAGTAGTGGAACTGGAAAAAAAGAAACAGGCTGATGCAGCAGCAAGGATACGGACTATTCAGGAAAGTTTGCAGAGTATGTAGAACGGCATATTGATCAAATAAATTTCAAATTGATCAGTGTACCAGCACATGTGTTTGCTTAATGATACCCATTACAAAAACACTCTGAACATGACCAATATTTTCAGCCTGGCTTAATTTATTCACGTGAAAATCGTAGTAGGCATCCATACTTTCTGCCACTACTTTCAGCATAAAATCAAACTCACCGGAAATATTATAACACTCAATTACTTCATTCATTTCCTGGATGCTTTTGATAAATTTTCCTCCGGCGTTTTTGTTGTGCTGTTTCAGTGATACATAACAAATGACCATCAATCCCTTTTTCACTTTCGAATGATCTAACAAAGTAGCGTATTGCCTGATCACACCGGACTCTTCCATCCGTTTGATCCGCTCATGAACGGGTGTGGTACTCAGATGTATGGTATCAGCAATTTCCTTTACTGTTGCCCGGGCATTCTGCTGCAATACCCGGAGTATGGCCACATCCTTTTCATCCAGTGAAAGGGAACCATTAGTGGATTCGTCTTTTTTGAATGTTTTTACCATGATAAAAAGTATTTATATGCTATTTTAATTGACAAAACAGCATATTTATCCCAAAAATAATAATTTTTATACTAATTTATTCTATAAAACTACATTTGCTCCACACAAAACATAAAATATGTCTACTCTTACCAAATCCATTGATTTCAGTCTTGCTTATAAGGTGGCTGATATGAGTTTAGCCGACTGGGGTCGCAAAGAGATCCGTTTGGCCGAAGCGGAAATGCCCGGTCTTATGTCTATCCGCGCCGAATACGGTCCAGGCCAGCCATTGAAGGGTGCGCGTATTGCGGGTTGTTTGCATATGACTATCCAGACGGCTGTGTTGATTGAAACACTGGTAGCGCTGGGCGCTGAAGTAAAATGGAGCTCTTGTAATATTTTTTCTACACAGAACCAGGCTGCCGCCGCTATTGCTGCTGCCGGAATTGGTGTATTTGCCTGGAAAGGTCAATCTCAGGAAGAAGCGGATTGGTGTATTGAACAGACTTTATTCTTTGGTGGTGCGGACCGCCCTTTGAATATGATCCTGGATGATGGTGGTGATTTAACCAATATGGTATTTGATGTTTACCCTGAACTGGTTGCCAACATCAAAGGTTTATCTGAAGAAACCACCACCGGTGTTCACCGTTTATATGAAAGGATGGCGAAGGGTACTTTACCGATCCCCGCGATTAATGTAAATGATTCAGTAACCAAATCTAAATTCGATAACAAATATGGTTGCCAGGAATCATTGGTAGACGCGATCCGTCGTGCTACAGATGTAATGATGGCCGGTAAGATCGCAGTAGTTGGTGGATATGGTGATGTTGGTAAAGGTTCTGCCCTGTCATTGAAAGGTGCAGGTTGCCGTGTGATCGTTACCGAGATTGATCCAATCTGTGCACTGCAGGCCGCTATGGAAGGTTTTGAAGTAAAACCAATGGCCGAGGCAGTTAAAGAAGCTGACATCATTGTTACTGCTTCCGGTTGCCGCGACCTGATTACTGAAAAACATTTCCGTTCAATGA
>CAYHTC010000069.1:0-11005 GCA_964359445.1 uncultured Sediminibacterium sp.
AGCTGGGAGTGTCGTGTTGAATGAAACTTATGTAACCACCATACAATCTGTTCAGGTACATCATAAAACTGAAAAAATCCCGTGCATGCTGTTTAGGTGGAAAAAAAAATCCCCTAAAAAATACCAGGGGATTCGATACAATTATTAAGGGCTATTACAATGTCTTCAGCACATCATTCATACTTCTCACGGCATCGGCGCTCTTATTAAATAATGCCTGCTCCTCTGCATTCAATCCGAAGTCAAGAATTTTTTCCCAGCCATTACGGCCAATGGTTACCGGAACACCCAGGCAAATGTCTTTTTGTCCGTATTCGCCATCAAGGCTAACACAGCAGGTAAACAGTTTCTTTTCATCACGCACAATGCTTTCTACCAGGGCAGCGCCGGCAGCACCGGGTGCATACCAGGCGGAAGTACCCAGTAATTTGGTTAAAGTAGCGCCGCCTACCATGGTATCGGCTACAATTTGTTTTTGCTGTTCTTCGCTCAGGAATTTTGTAACGGGTACACTGTTCCAGGTAGCCAAACGGATTAAAGGTATCATGGTGGTATCTCCATGACCGCCCACTACTACTGCATTCAGATCGCCCGGACTGCAACCGAGCTGCCGGCTCAGTTGATATTTAAACCGGGCGCTATCCAGGATGCCACCCATACCGATAATGCGGTTTTTAGGTAATCCGGTTGATTGCAGGGCCAGGTATGTCATGGTGTCCATCGGATTACTGATTACAATAATGATGGCATCGGGTGAGTATTTTAAAATATTTTGGGTAACCCCTTTTACAATACCGGCATTGGTGCCTATCAGTTCTTCACGGGTCATGCCTGGTTTACGCGGCAGGCCGGATGTAATCACTACCACATCAGACTTGGCTGTTTTAGCATAGTCGCCTGTAGTGCCGGTAATATGGGTGTCGAAGCCCAGTAAAGCGGCTGTCTGGCTGATATCCTGTGCCTTACCTTCGGCGAAGCCTTCTTTAATATCTAAAATGACCAGTTCATCTGCCAGTTCCGCACGGGCAATATTATCGGCACAGGTAGCACCTACGGCACCGGCACCTACAACAGTTACTTTCATAAAAAGGATGTTTATGTATGAGAAATTTTTATCGCTGCAAAGGTATGGTTTGCGGGCATCAGAAAGATGCGAAATAAAGATTAATTCTGATGAATGAGTGCGATCAATTCAGGTATCTCCATAACCGGGTGATGGGGGGGATCGTATACTTTGATCAGTTTCAGGTTGCTGTTATAAACCGCTACAAAGGGCGTGGATTCTACCCTGTAAAAGGCAGGCACAAAATAACTCTGATCACGGCCCAGCCTGAGGTTGGGAATTTTATCGAGTCCATAATATCCGGCAAAGCCTTTTATGTCTTCCAGGCTTTTATAGGCAACCATAACAAAGAAAGCATTCTTAAGACTGTCTATGTTTTTAACAAGTTCTTTGGCCATGATCTGGCAATGACCGCAATCAGGAGAGAAATAGATGATAACCGTATAGTCGGATTTTGGTAATTGGGCAGGCGTAAAAAAACTGCTATCCGTTAATAAGACATTGAAAGCGGGAATGCGGTTGTCTTTTTGGTAAGGAGCCGGTGTTTCCGCCTTGTTTTGCGCATGCAGGTACCCGGTAAATAACAGGCATACTAACAGGACAATACGTGGGTTCATACATGAATGGTTTACAATCAGGGTGTATTGGTTTTAGTGAATTCCAGCATCCGCAATTGCTTGGCATCCTGCAGGAACTCTGAGGCGAAGATGAAATTATTCAGTAATTCATCTTTGCTGAAAATAATATCCTTATTGGTTCCTTCCCATTGTTTATGGCCCTCATGAAGGTATACGATATGGTCGCCAATCTCCATTACACTATTCATATCATGTGTAACCACAATGGTGGTGATATTAAATTCGAGTGTGATCTCTTTGATCAGTTTATCTATCACTATGGCCGTTTGCGGATCAAGTCCTGAATTGGGTTCATCGCAAAACAGGTATTTAGGGTTCAGCACAATAGAACGTGCAATGCCTACTCTTTTTTTCATCCCGCCACTTATCTCTGAAGGATACCGTTTATGCGCATCTTTGAGGTTTACACGATCCAATACCTCATTCACTCTTTTCTTTTTTTCAGCCAGGGTCCATTTGGTAAACATATTCAGCGGGAATAAAACATTCTGCTCAACCGTCATGGAATCAAACAAAGCGGTTCCCTGGAATAGCATACCAATCTGTTGCCTGAGCAATTTTCGCTGATCACTTTCCATCTTCATCATATTCTCACCACTGTATAAAATGGCGCCGTTATCCGGACAAAACAATCCCACCATACATTTGGTTAAAACGGTTTTTCCGCTACCGCTGGTACCGATAATCAGGTTACATTTACCCGCTTCCATCACCGCGCTGATATCTTCCAGGATTACCCTTCCGTCAAACTGTTTCGATATATTTTGTATCTCTATCATTCAAATGCAATATAACCTCTTTATCAGGGTTCTACCTGGTTCCTCAGCAAATCCTCAAAAACGTCTCTTCTCCCAATCAATTGCGCCCTGCCATCTTTAACCAAGACCTGTGCCGGTTTAAAACGGGAATTGTAATTGCTTCCCATTTCAAATCCATAAGCGCCGGCATTGTAGAAAACCAGCAGATCGCCTTCTCTTATTTGGTTAATTGATCTGTCTGTAGCAAATGTATCCGTTTCGCAGATATTGCCTGTTACGGTGTAAAGTTGTTTGGGTGCATCGGGGTTACTGATATTTTCTATGCGGTGATAGGCTTCATAAAACATGGGCCTGATCAGGTGATTGAAACCGCTGTTTATTCCCGCAAACGTGGTGGAACCACTTTGTTTTAAAACATTTACTTCCGTAATAAAATACCCACATTCACTTACCAGGTATTTGCCCGGCTCAAACCATACCTGAAAATCGCGGTGGCAGGTATCTTTTAATTTTTGAATTACTTCGGATAGTTTTTGTCCGAGAAGCGGCATATCTGTTCCGGTTTCCTGCTCATGGTAAGGCACTTTAAAGCCGCCACCAAGGTCGAGAAACTGTAATTCCTTAAAATGCGGAACCAGGTCAAAAAAGATATCCGCTACCTGCATAAAAACAGCCACATCTTTAATTTCACTGCCTGTATGAACATGTAACCCGCAGATATGTAAATGGTATTTTTCTACGAGCGCCAGTATTTTATCAAGCTGTTCTATCGGTATCCCAAATTTACTTTTTTCATGGCCGGTAGATATTTTCAGATGGCCACCCGCCATAATGTTTGGCCTTAAGCGGATGCCTGCCGGATAAGAATGTCCATACTTTTTGCCGAATTTTTCGAGGTTGGATAAACTGTCAATATTCACGTTCACGTCTAATGATACCGCTTCTTCTATTTCGCTGAAAGCGATACCATTACTGGTGTATAGAATATTTTTTTTTTCAAAACCCGCACGTAGGGCTAAGTGTACCTCATTAATGGAACTGCAATCAATATGGCAACCCAGGGAGAGGATATGTTTGAGGATATTGATATTGGTTAATGCTTTGCAGGCGTAGAAAAAACGGGTATTCGTTTGCCTGAAAGCCTGTTGCAATTTCTGGTACTGCCCGGTTATTTTTTCGGCATGGTAAACATAGACCGGTGTGCCGTATTCATTTGCGATGCCGCGTAGTTGTTCTTTGGATAGTACTGTAGACATGTTGCGAAGATAATTGTCTTCGTCTGAAAAACAGCCTCCGATATATTCGTTATTCAGGCGTTTGCCCCGGAGGGTTATTTTCACCTTCTTCGGCTTCTTCATTTTTAATGATCAGTTCTCCCTCTTCATTCACTGCTATGTCTGATACGTCTGCTTTGGGAATTTCTTCTGTCATCTCATCTTCCGCAACTATGCCGGCTACCGGCTGGTCCATAAAATCTTCCGGGTTAATGATGGTGCCTTCCACGATTTGTTCTGCCAGCACTTCCCTTATTTTTGGTAAATCGGCGGGGGAATTGATGCCAAAATAATCCATGAAATTTTTAGACGTGGCATATACCAATGGTTTGCCGGGCATATGCTCATTACGGCCACTGATTAATACCAGTTCTTTTTCTAATAATTTTTGGATGCTATAATCACTGTTAACGCCACGGATAGCTTCAATCTCGCCTTTGGTGATGGGTTGTTTATAGGCAATAATGGCAAGGGTTTCGAGTGCTGCATTAGAAAGGCGTTTCAAGAATTTATCGCCATTCAGTTGCGCAATAGTGGGATGAAAAGAGGGTTTGGTAAGAAACTGCCAGCCACCGCCGCTTTGTTTTACTTCAAAGGGATAGAATTCTGAATCATATTTTTCGCGGATGCCTTCCAATGCACTCTCTACCTGGTCGGGCATAACCCTTTCTTCCAGGAACCCAAAGGTATTATTGATAAGCTCCACAATATCCAAAGAGCTCAGTGGTTTCTCACTGGCAAAAATAAGTACCTCGATGTGCGGTATGATCTGGCTGATTTCCATTTAGTAATTAAGAATTAAAAATTAAGAATTAAAAATTAATACTTAAAATCAAAAATTAGCATAACCCCTAATTCTTAATTTTAATTCTTAATTATTAATTAAATCTAACCCTGCAAAGCCGCTGCACCACTCACAATCTCGGTTAATTCGGTGGTGATGGCTGCTTGTCTTGCACGGTTGTAGCTGATCTTCAGTGATTTCAGTAATTCATTGGCGTTTTCACTGGCTTTATCCATGGCTGTCATGCGGGCCCCGTGTTCACTGGCATTGCCGTCCAATACTGCTTTGAATAACTGCGTATTCAGAATTTTGGGCATCAGTTCCGCTATCAATTGGTCCTGCGCGGGTTCGAATATAAAATCAGGTTTTTTACCGCCTGCTTTTTTGGGTACTTTGGGTGTTGGAAGAAAGGGCTCTGCCGCAAAACGTTGTGTGGCGGCATTCTTGAACTCGCTGTAAATAATCTCTACCGCATCAAATTCTTTGTTTTCAAATGCTTTCATAGCAGCCTGCGCGGCTGACTGTACATTTTCAAAAGTTAAACTGAGGAAAATATCTTTAAAGGTAGCATCAGTGGCATAACCGGATTTGGTAAGGCTTTCAAACCCTTTTTTACCAATATTCCAGATGGCTACCTTTCCTTTTTTAAACTGTTCAGGATATTTTTCCGCGATAGTGCTTTTAGTCAGTTTAACGATATTGGCATTATAACCGCCACATAAACCCCTGTCGCTGGTAATTACAATCAGTAATACTTTCTCAACAACTCTTTCTTCGGCCAGCTTCAGGCTTATACCTCCTTCAATATTGCTTATGATATTGCTCAGCATTTCCTGCAGTTTCTGTGCGTAGGGCCTCATTTGGGTAATGGCATCCTGGGCACGGCGTAATTTAGCCGCGCTCACCATCTTCATAGCCTTGGTGATCTGCTGGGTGCTTTGTACACTCTTGATCCTGTTACGTACCTCTTTTAACTGTCCTGCCATTTTATTTAGCGTTTCTGGTTTTCAGGTCCGGGTCACCTCAAAGGGCCCATGGTTCCTGTATCATTATTTTGGCTGCAAAAGTAGCAGAATCGCCCTGTAATTCCATCGGTTCCAACAAAAATCAATAAGAAAACTGAATATTTGATATTCCCACGCTCTCTGCCCAAATTCTTTACCTTTGGCAGCTCTCAAAGAGTGCCAAAATGACTCAATACTGTTTTTCGCACCCTTTTTGACAAATGAAACCTTTAATCATATACCAGATCAATTAATATGTTGAATTTTATTTCGAAGTTATTCGGGGGTAATAAAAGTGAGAAGGATGTAAAGCTACTGTTGCCCATCGTTCAAAAAACCAATGAGTTTTATAGCCAGTATGAAAGCCTGAGCAATGATGCATTGCGCAATAAGACGGTTCTGTTCAGGGAAAGGATCAAGACCTACCTGACTGGAATCGACACTGAAATTGAGAGCCGTAAACAGGCTGCCGAAAAACTGGCTGCAACAGATATTCACAGAAGGGATGCCATATACCAGGAAATTGACAAGCTTAAAAAAGACCGGGATAAAAAAATTGAAGAAGTACTCGCGGCTATTCAGCCCGAAGCTTTTGCTGTAGTAAAAGAAACGGCACGCAGGTTCTCAAAAAATACAGAACTGGTATCTACTGCCACCCCGCTCGACAGAGATATGAGCGTAAAGAAATCATACATAACGATTTCCGGTGATCAATCAACTTTTAAAAATACCTGGACGGCAGGCGGTGGTCAGGTTACCTGGAATATGGTTCATTATGATGTGCAGTTAATTGGTGGTAGCGTATTGCACCAGGGTAAGATTGCAGAGATGGCAACCGGTGAGGGTAAAACACTGGTATCTACCTTACCCGCTTACCTGAATGCATTGGCTGGTGAAGGTGTGCATATTGTTACGGTGAATGATTACCTGGCAAGAAGAGACAGTGAATGGAACGGAACCCTATTTGAATGGCTGGGCCTGGTAGTAGATTGTATTGATAAACACGAACCCAATAGTGAAGCCAGAAGAAATGCCTACCTGGCCGATATTACCTATGGTACCAATAATGAATTCGGTTTTGATTACCTGCGGGATAATATGGTGCATACACCGGAAGAAATGGTACAACGCAAACACCATTTTGCCATGGTGGATGAAGTGGATTCTGTTTTGATTGATGATGCCAGAACACCATTGATCATATCCGGTCCGGTAGGACATGTTACCGGCGAGCAGCAATTCTTTGAACTGAAACCCAGGATTGAAAAACTGGTTGATGCGCAAAAGAAAGCCACTAATCAATTTTTAAATGAAGCAAAGAAAAAAATAGGAGAAGGAAATGATGATCCGAAAGATGGCGGGCTGGCCCTGTTCCGTTCCCACCGGGGTTTACCCAAGAATCATGCACTTATCAAATTTTTAAGTGAGCCCGGTATTCGTGTGAAATTGCAGAAAGCGGAAAACTATTACCTGGCTGATCAGTCAAGAGAAATGCCAAAGGCGGATGAAGAGCTTTATTTTTATATTGATGAAAAAAATAATTCAGTTGAGTTAACCGACAGATGTATCCAGCTCATTACCCGTTCAGGCGAAGATCCTAATTTCTTTATCTTACCCGATATCAGTCTTACTTTAGCTTCAACAGATAGTGATACATCTATTACAACCGAAGAAAAATTACACCGGAAAGAGGCCATCATCAATGATTATTCCGTTAAGGCCGATCGTATACATACGGTTCAGCAATTATTAAAAGCCTATACCTTATTTGATAAGGATGTTGAATATGTGGTAATGGATGGCGGCGTTAAAATTGTAGATGAACAAACGGGTCGTATCCTCGATGGACGCCGTTATTCCGATGGGTTGCACCAGGCTATTGAAGCAAAAGAAAATGTAAAAATCGAAGCGGCTACACAGACCTATGCAACGGTTACACTGCAGAATTATTTCCGTATGTACCACAAATTAGCGGGTATGACGGGTACTGCCGAAACAGAAGCTTCCGAGTTATGGGATATCTATAAACTGGATGTGGTTACCATTCCAACCAATGTGCCGGCTATTCGTAAAGATGATCAGGACCTGGTGTTTAAAACCAAACGCGAAAAATTTGGTGCGGTGATAGATGAGATTGCCAAACTGGTAGAAGCCGGCAGGCCGGTGCTGGTGGGTACCACTTCGGTAGAAGTGAGTGAATTATTAAGCCGTATGCTCCGCCAGAAACAGATACCGCATAATGTACTGAATGCGAAACAGCATGCAAGAGAAGCACAGATTGTGGCAGAAGCCGGTTTTGCAGGCGCCGTTACCATTGCCACCAATATGGCGGGTCGTGGTACAGATATTAAACTCGGGCCGGGCGTTAAAGAGGCAGGTGGTTTGGCGATACTGGGTACCGAAAGGCATGAATCGCGCCGCGTAGACAGACAGTTAAGGGGCCGTGCCGGACGACAGGGTGATCCGGGATCTTCTTTATTTTTTGTGTCATTGGAAGATGACCTGATGCGTATGTTCGGAAGCGAGCGCATTGCCAAAGTGATGGATTTTGCCGGTTATAAAGAAGGCGAAGTGATACAACATAGTATGATCACTAAATCCATCGAAAGGGCACAGAAAAAAGTGGAAGAAAATAACTTTGGTATCCGTAAGCGTTTACTGGAATATGATGATGTGATGAACAAGCAGCGTACTGTGATCTACAGTAAACGTAACCATGCTTTGTTTGGGGAACGTCTGGCGCTGGATATTGACAATGCATTGTATTCAGTGGCGGAAGGACTGGTTAGTTCATTCAAAGAGCAAAATGACCATGAAGAATTCAGGCTCGCGGCCATTGTGAATTTTGGAATAGATACAACGATCACTGCGGAAGAGTTGGATAAATTATCGGAGCCGGACCTTTCAGAAAAATTATATAGTGAAGCAGCCGCCAATTACGAACGTAAGAAGCTGGATCTGATGGCACAGTCAATACCCGTTTTCAAGAATATTAAACTGCAGCAGGGTTCAAGAATTGAGAATGTGATTGTACCATTCTCTGACGGCCGCCGTGGTATTCAGGCCCTGGCCAATATGAAAAAGACCCTGGAAACCCATGGTGCAGAAATGGTGAACTCGCTGGAAAGAACCGTTACGCTTGGTTTTATTGATGATGCCTGGAAAGAACACTTACGTTCTATGGACGACCTGAAACAAAGCGTACAAACAGCCACTTACGAACAGAAAGATCCATTGGTTATTTATAAGATGGAAGCATTTGAACTCTTCAAAAAAATGGATGGAGAAGTGAACAGGGATATTGTTCAGTTCCTTTGTCATGCAGGCATTCCGTTAAATGATGGCGATGAATTAAAAGAAGGTCGCCGGCAAAAAACAGATATGAGCCGCATGAGCGCCAATAAAGAAGCGATAGATGCGCCGCCTACAGAAAATGATTATTATGATCCAACCCCGGTAAAACAACAACCGGTACACGTGGCCCCAAAAATCGGAAGGAATGATCCTTGTCCTTGTGGTAGCGGGAAGAAGTTTAAGGCATGCCATGGGAGGGAGAGTTAGGAGTTGGGAGTTGGGAGTTGGGGGTGGAATTACCTGGGGTAAATACGGAATAGCTTTTTTTAATGAGTTTGTATTTTTATGCAAACTCATTTTTTTGTGACTAAAAGCATTACTGTAGAGAAATCTTATAAATTTTCAGTAAGAATTATTAAAATTCATTTGCATCTTTGCGGCAAAGAAAAAAATATTTATAGTCTAAGTAAAAAACTCCTAACTCCCAACTCCCATGCATATCAACACCTACATCGACCACACCATCCTCAAACCAACAACTTTGGTTTCAGATATAGAAAAGCTTTGTGCGGAAGCCATTCAATATGGGTTTGCTGCCGTATGTGTTCCTCCTAATTTTGTAAAATTAGCCAGGGCACAAACAGTAGGTACTGCTGTAAAAGTGGCTACGGTTATTGGTTTTCCCTTTGGCTATTCTGCGGTGGAAGCGAAGATCGCGGAAATAGTGCTGGCTATTGTGGATGGTGCGGATGAACTGGATGTGGTGGTTAATATTTCGGCTATTAAGAACAACGACTGGCAATACCTGGCCAATGAAATCAACCATATCATGCCCATCATTCAAAGTAAGCAGAAACGGATTAAAATTATTATTGAAAGCGGGGTATTAACGGATGAGGAGATCATTAAGTGTTGTGAGATATATGGATTGGCGGGGATAGATTATTTAAAAACCTCCACAGGCTATGCAGAAAAAGGGGCTACCGTTGAGGCGGTTAAATTATTCAGGGTGCATTTGCCCGCAACTGTTCAGATTAAGGCATCGGGGGGCATTCGTGATTATGCGTTTGCCAAACAATTGATTGATGCGGGCGCTACCCGTTTGGGTTGCAGCGCCGGTGTAGCCATTGTAAACGGCGCCCCGGCGGTAGAGACCGGATATTAACCGAATGGATTCCTTTTCTTATCTTACTGAAAATATTTTTATGTTGCCGCGGGTGAAAATGAGTTTGACTGTTATGTGTATGATGTGTATGCTGTTTGTTTTTCAGGCAGCAGCGGCTGATTCTGTGATAGTGAGAAAAGAAGCGAGGCTGGATATATTAACCGGGAAACAGGCTTATCTAAATAAGCGGTCCGCCATGTTTACGGGCAGCGGGCAATACAAAGGTTATCGCATCCAGGTAACCAGTACCAGTAAAAGAGATGAGGCTTTCCGGATCAAATCAGAACTCCTGGTAAAGTTTCCCGATCAAAAAACCTATGTACTGTTCCGGTCGCCAAGTTTTAAAGTACGCATCGGTAATTTTATTAAAATGGAAGACGCGGAGAAATTTAAAGCGCAATTGAATAAATTATTTCCTTATGGCGTGTATATAGTGGAAGATGCCATTGAGTATACACCTAAAGAAGACGAAGAATTAATACCACAATAAGCAAACATGTTACAACAAAAGATAAAAGACCTGGCCAAAAAATATGCGGAAGAATTCATTGAAATCCGTCATCACCTGCATGCGCATCCGGAATTGAGTTACCAGGAATTTGAGACGGGTAAGTATGTGCAATCCAAATTGCAATCTTTTGGGATTTCCTTTGAGGTAAAAGCCACCACCGGCATTTTGGGAATCATTAAAGGGAAAAATCCGGACAGCCGGGTAATCGCGTTGCGTGCCGATCTGGATGCATTACCTATTCAGGAAGAAAATAAAGTGCCCTATCAATCGAAGCATGCCGGTATCATGCATGCCTGTGGTCATGATGTACATACTGCTATATTATTAGGCGCCGCTAAAATTTTGAATGAGTTAAAAGAGGAGTGGGAGGGAAGCGTAAAACTAATTTTTCAACCGGGTGAAGAAAGAAATCCGGGTGGTGCGAGTTATATGATTAAAGAGGGTGTATTGGATAATCCCAAACCCCGGGGCATTTTTGGGTTGCATGTACACCCCGGACTGGACCTGGGCAAAC